>JAUYEO010000343.1 GCA_030689795.1 Desulfobacterales bacterium
TAACGCCCTCAAACAGCTTGTGATTTTTAACGCTCAGTACCTTAAAAATCTATTCCCCAAAAATCTCAAAACCGTTCGCATATGACTTTTTACGAGAGCATCAAATATAGTTTCTGGATAGACACTAATGAAGAATTCTCTTTTCTGATTATATAGATAATGATTGCAAGTCAATAATATTATGGTATATCATTCCTCTTGACAAAGTGCGGCGCATTCCTTACACTAAAAGTAAGGAAAATCATTCCTTACTGAGAGGAGACCTTTGAAGAACGGCCAATTTTGGCCAAGTACAAGGAAGGCGATAATTTCAACCGCAGGAATACATTGAGTATTTCGAGGATTGAAATTTGAGCCTGACGCAGTAATCGGGCAAAAGGGGGCGTTATGCAAAGGTCTCAGAGGTTAATCATGTTTATCGCCAAAGTAACATCCAAAGGGCAGATCACCATTCCCAAAGAGGTCCGGGAAAGGTTGGGGGTCCATCCGGGGGAGGATGTGGGTTTTGAGGAAAGGGACAACCTGCTGGTCATCAGCAAGGTGGTCACCAAATCACCCTTCGACAAATGGGTGGGCAGGCTGAAACATCTGGAAGGGCAGCGAAGCGACGACCTGGTGCGGGAGGCCCGCGAGCATGATAACGGCCGTTGACACGAACATCATCCTCGATGTCCTGATTCCGGGGGAGCCTTTCGGAGAGTCCTCCAAGGAGCTTCTGGACCGCCATTTATCCAAGGGGAAGCTCATTCTCTGCGAGGTGGTTTTCGCCGAACTGGCGGCCCGGTTTCCATCCGAACAGGAACTTGCGTCGTTTATCGCCGACACCAGGATGAACCTTGTCTATTCTAATGATAAATCCCTCTATATGGCCGGTTCAAGATGGGCGGAATATGCGAGGAAAAGTGCGAAGAACCGGTTTTCATGCGGCAAATGCGGCCATGCCTTTGAGGCGACCTGTCCCCAGTGCAAGGCGGTCCTGACGAAGCGGCTTCATGTCCTGGCCGATTTCCTGATCGGCGCCCATGCCCTTGTCCGGGCCGACTGTATTCTTTCACGGGATCTTGGGGTGTATAGAACCTATTTCAGCGACCTGAAGGTAATCGATTCAGTATAAGTGAATCAGTGGATTTAGAAAAGCGAGTTGTCCTATCTGCGGCGCTGGCGCGCTTAAAAAGGAAGTTGGAACCGAATCCTTTGAACCGAAACAGCGAGCGGCGGAGATATTTTTGGTCAAATTATTCTTGATATATTTACATTATAACCCGCCTTCCGGAAACTATGGTGTAACATATCGATATAATTTAGCATCACATTTTATTTTTATGGACTACATTATCATTTTCGGCATTTTTAGTTGCATCATGTTCAGCAATTCCCTTTGTTGTACGTTGAGGTTAACCGGCTTCCGTGCTGTTTTGCCGGAAAGGCGGTCTTGCAGTGTTACAATGTCACCATTGCGGAAAGGGGTATAAAGATTCTTGGAATTCAAGTAATCAAAACAGGCGGCTTGACTATGCACCAAATACATACCAATTTTTTGTCTTGACGATGGGGAGAGGCTTAAATATCGTGAGAATACTTGCGTTTAACTCTAGTCCCCGGAGTGACGGACAGAGTTGATTTCCCCGTACCGCGCAGAACGAGGAGAAAAAAGCTCAACTTTCGAATTCGAAAAATCTGCCTACTTTTTCTATTATAAGTCCATTTTTGGAATTAATGATTACTTGTTTTATGTGCCGGCCGGGAGAATATCAGGAACACAATCGCTTGCCCAGGGCCTTACGCCTGATGAAGCTTCTCCTTCAATATCCTGTTTACTATTTCCGGATTAGCTTTGCCTTTTGTCTCCTTCATGATGCGGCCTACAAAAAAACCCAGCACTTTTGTTTTACCTGCCTTGTAATCCGCAACTTCCTTTGGACAACTCCCAATAAGTTTCGTAATCATTTCTTCTATTGCGGATACATCCGTGACCTGCACAAGGTCTTTTTCCCTGATTATTTCTTCGGGTGATTTGCCGGTTTCTGCCATTTCTTCAAAAACTGTCTTTGCGATCTTTCCGCTTATAACATTCTGATCGATAAGTTTTAAAAGCCGGGCAAGGTTTGACGAAGAGACGGGCGATTCTTCTATTGTTTTCCCTTCGGTATTCAAAAGTCCCAGCAGAGCGCCCATTACCCAGTTGCTCACCAGCTTAGTACCTAAGAAATAATTTTCTGCGCGTTTTTGGCAGAAAATTATTTCGTGAAGGTACTTATCCCGTTTATCGGGGCTGGGACTGTTGAATTCTTTTACGCAGGCTTCAAAATAGCCGGCAAGCTCTAAGGCGGAGGTGAGAACACCGGCATCATATTCCGGCAAACCGTATTCCGCAATGAATCGTTCCTTTTTTCCATCCGGAAGTTCGGGGAGCTTTTTCGTCAGTTCATTTATCCAGGAATCATCTATCACAAGCGGAAGAAGATCCGGATCGGGGAAATACCTGTAGTCGTGCGCTTCTTCTTTTCCTCTCATGGATGTCGTGCAGTTCTTTGCGGGGTCCCAGAGCCTTGTCTCCTGAATAATCTTTCCTCCTTCTAATAAAACATCTTTCTGTCTTTCGATTTCATACTGAATGGCTTTTTCCACATGCTTAAAGGAGTTCAGATTTTTAAGCTCTGTCCTGGTTCCAAAGGGAGCGGTGCCTTCCGGCCGGATGGATACGTTTGCGTCGCACCTGAAGCTTCCCTCTTCCATGTTCCCGTCGCAGATATCAAGATATCGCAGGATGGATCTCAGTTTTCTAAGGTATGCTCCCGCCTCTTCAAAGGTTCTTATCTCAGGTTCGCTGACTATTTCGATAAGAGGAACTCCGGTACGGTTAAAATCAACCATGGAATAAGGGCGGGAAGGATCGTGTATCAGTTTTCCGGCGTCTTCTTCCATGTGAATTCTTGTGATCCCGATTCTTTTTTTTACGCCGTTTGTCTCTATGTCTATATGGCCGTTCTGGGCTATCGGAAGCTCGTACTGGGAGATCTGGTAACCTTTCGGGAGATCAGGATAAAAATAGTTTTTTCGGGCGAACCCGCTGTTTCCGGCAATGGTGCAGTTCGTCGCGATCCCCATCAGCATTGCGTATTCGACGACTTTTTTGTTCAGCACCGGGAGCACACCGGGCATGCCGAGACAGACCGGGCATGTGTGGGTATTGGGAGGCGCGCCGAAAGAAGCCGGGCAGGAGCAGAATATCTTTGTTTTGGTTTTCAACTGGGCATGAACTTCAAGCCCTATCACCGCTTCAAATTGCATATGAATAAGTCCCTCGATTTTGGTTACTCGAAACGGCGAGCGTTTCTCAAATTTCCGTTTTATAGTTCCGGTTGCATCAGATTTTCCACGCGGGATGCGTTTTGGAGCTTCAGATCCGAACATGAAAAATATACAGGAAAAGACAATTCCTCCCTGAACGTTATTGCGGAAGACAGGTGAATGGCATCAAAGCCGCGTAGTCCGTGTTTTTCCGCAAGATCGCCGGCACGCCGGACGAGATCACCTGTCACACCTATTCGGAGACAATTTTCCCAGTCCTGATCAAAACGGGACAGAATTTGCCTGTATTCATCAATCGAAAAAACATCTTCCCTCAATCTCCGGGCAAAAGCAGATCTGGCTTCCGCATAAGCGATCAGCGAAGTTGCAACAACATCCGAAGATTCAACCAGCTTCTCTATGGTGTGAGAATCTTCCTCCAGAACATACAATTTTACCAGGCTGCTCGTATCAAGATAAACGATCATTTTATCTTCTATCCTCAATAACGGCTTCCGAAACCCGCTCTTTACCAACATGAATTTTAGGATTCATGCCTTTTGGTTTTCCCCCGGACCAGTAAGCTATTCCCTTACGGATCAATATAAGAGCTTTTTCTTCAACTGTTTCGATTTTATAGGGAGAAATAACCGCCACTTCTTTTTTCCTGTCTGTAACAATGATTCGTTCGCCTGATTTTACACTGTTGAGATACTGACTCAGGTTTTCCTTTAATTCTCTTACTCCTACAGTTATCAAGATGCCCCCTGAATTATAAGTTTGATGTAGCCTCAATTTATATCAAGTGATTACATTAGTCAATATTTGAGATTTGCCTCCGGGGCGTTTATTTGTTTTGTTTTGACAAAATATTGCTTTACATGTTTATAGGTTACCGTCACAAACCGCGAAAGGCTGGAAAATTTTTGGGATAAAAGGATTTGAAGAGCCAGGGGATAAAACCATATAATGAAATTTTTTCTGTGTGTTATTGGAATGGTAATGATCGTTGAAGGGCTTCCGTATTTTATTTTTCCTGATAAAATGAAAAGCTGGATGGAAAAGATTATCGAAATGCATGAAGGCGCGCTGCGATGGATCGGCTTTACTCTTATGCTTGCCGGTCTTATCCTGGTTTACCTTGGGAGAAGGTAGGCGTGTTTTACCTGTCCGATTATGATTATGAACTTCCTGAAGAATCCATAGCGCAAAAACCGGCATTCTGCAGGGACAGATCGAAACTGCTGCTCCTTGACAAAAATACCGGAAAGACATCTCACCATGAATTTTTTGAGATTTGCGATTTTATTTCATCAAAAGATGTTCTGGTAATAAACAACACCAGGGTAATTCCGGGGCGGTTATTCGGAAAAAAGGAGACCGGAGGGAAAGCCGAGGTCCTTATTCTGGATTTTGCAGGAGGCGTAAGGGAGGAGACCGGCAAAGGGGCCTTTACCTGCGAATGCCTTGTAAAAACTTCAAAACCTCCCAGACCCGGCTCCTTGATCTTCTTTGACAAAGAGTTAAGGGCGGAAGTGATTAATGCAAAAGAGGGAATCTGCCTGCTGAAATTTTATTTCCCCGGTGATTTCGAGGATATCATTAATGAAATAGGGCATGTGCCGCTTCCTCCGTACATAAAGCGGAATAATGGCGAAAATGAATCATGGGATGACAAAACATCCTACCAGACTGTATATGCCGCGTATAATGGAGCAGTTGCGGCGCCGACGGCAGGGCTTCATTTTTCAAAAGAGCTTCTTGAAAAAATAAAATCAAAGGGCGTCAGAATTGCCGAAATTACCCTGCATGTCGGTTACGGGACATTTCTACCGGTAAGAGTATCGGACATACGGGAGCATAAGATACATTCGGAAAGGTTTGAAATATCCGGTGACGCAGCCGATGCAATAAATAAGACAAGGACGGAAGGGGGAAAGGTTGTTGCTGTGGGGACAACATGCGTCCGTACCCTGGAATACGCCTCCGGCAGCGGGGGGAAAGTCTTTGCCGGAAGCGCACAATGCGACCTTTTTATATATCCGGGATACAGGTTTAAAACCGTTGACGCGATGATTACGAATTTTCATTTGCCGAAATCAACCCTTCTCATGCTTGTATCTGCTTTTGCAGGAAGAGAAAGGATTCTTTCCGCTTACAGGGAAGCCATATATAAAGGATATAGATTCTACAGCTACGGCGATGCCATGTTTATAACTTAAGGCTTCATTTTGCATTCCTTGTCCCATTCGGGGCATGCTTTTTCCATATCGGTTGAATATTTAAGAACACATGCATTGCATTCCATATCTATGTTAGGAGCATCGCCGTATTTCTTTTTGATTTCTTCAGGCGATAAAACGGTTAAGTCGGTACATCCGCACTGCGGACATGATGTTTTTATCGTATAGCGTTTTTTCTCCATCGGTTGCCTCCTGTTTTTTTATTTTAAAAGCCGGTTTAATATTTCTTCGGATAAGATTTTTTCCTCCATTGCAATTTTTCTGATCGTCTTTCCTGTTTCATGGGCCTTTCTTGCAATTACAGCAGCCCTGTCATAACCTGTGTAGGGAACAAGAAGTGTTGAAAGAGCGAGGCTTTTATCGATGTTCGACGCGCATTTTGCGGCATTTGCAGATATCCCTGATATACATTTGTCTGCAAATATCTCCGCCGCCCGGTAAATCAAAGTTATTGACTGCAGGAGATTGTAAGCTATTACCGGAAGCATTACATTGAGTTCGAAATTGCCGGACTGGGCTCCAAGCATGATTGTAGTATCGTTTCCTATAACCTGGGCCGCTGCCTGAATAACCGCTTCGGGAATGACCGGGTTTACTTTTCCGGGCATCATGGATGAACCGGGTTGAAGCGAAGGAATGTTTATTTCGCCTATTCCGCACCTTGGGCCTGAAGAAAGCCACCTTATATCATTTGCCGTTTTGATCAAGCCGACGGCAATTGCTTTTAATGCGCCGCTTGTTTCCATGGAACCATTCTGGGCGGATTGCGCCGCGAAATGGTTCCTGGCCTCTTTGAAGGGAATGCCGGTATTTTCAGCTATCAGAGCTATGACTTTTTTTGCGAATTCAGGATGAGCGTTTATCCCTGTTCCTACTGCTGTTCCGCCAAGTGCAAGCTCGAAAAGGGTTTTCCGGGCAGATTTTATTCCTGATATGCCAAACTCAATCTGCCTTGCATATCCTGAGAACTCCTGCCCGAGAGTTACCGGAAGTGCGTCCTGCAGGTGGGTTCTTCCGATTTTTTTTATATTCCTGAATTCCTTTTGCTTTCCGGTAAGCGCCTTTAAAAGAGAATCAAGAGATGGAATCAGGCGCTCTTTTATAAGAATAGATGCTGAAATATGCATGGCAGAAGGAATAACGTCGTTGCTTGACTGGCAAAGATTAACATGGTCATTTGGATGAACAGGCGCTTTTCCTCCTTTTCTGCCCGTGATTATCTCATTTGCCCTCGAGGATATGACTTCGTTCATATTCATATTGGCTGAGGTTCCTGAGCCTGTCTGGAATATATCAACCACAAACTGATCATCGAATTTGCCTTCTATCACTTCATCCGCGGTTTTGATTATGGCTTTTGATCTTTGTTTGCTTAACAAGCCGAGGTCCCGGTTGACCGCAGCGGAATATTTTTTTAAAAGTGCAAGAGAATGTATAAAGGAGGAAGGAAAGGTAAGACCGCTTACAGGAAAATTGTCGATAGCTCTTTGTGTCTGCGGCCCGAAGTAAGCATTTTCCGGAACAAGAACTGTTCCCATCGAATCTTTTTCCTTGACGAATTTCATAAAATAATCCTTTATAATTATCCTGTCCGGTTGAAATTAGACATAAAACGGGTTTTCAACCAAATAAAGGGGCTGTAAAGATATGCGGTTGACACGAAAAAGCCTCTCCCTTATTATGTATAAAAGATTTCAGATACTTCGTCAAGGCTGTCCTTATGCCGGTCATGGCATTTCAATGTTACAGTTATTTTTAACGACGGCTTAATCTCTACAACAATTATTTCCTGTGGAGGGGAAATGCAACAAAACTGTTTAAATTTAAATAACATCCCTGTGTTAACCCGCCGAAAGTTTTTATGGCTTTCTTCTGCTGCCGCAGCCGGCATTTTAGCGGGATGCGCGACAGATCCGATTACCGGTCAAACCCAGCTTATGCTCGTTTCCGAAGAATCCGAA
>JAUYEO010000144.1 GCA_030689795.1 Desulfobacterales bacterium
TTGCCAGATACATCGGCATTGCCGAATGAACGCCAAATTTTCTAGCTTCATAACTTGCCGCAGAAACAACGCCGCGTCCCGACAGACCGCCGACAATAATACATTTACCTGCAAGCTTCGGGTTATCGAGTTGTTCCACGGAGGCAAAAAATGCATCCATATCGACATGAAGAATCATTGATTTAATTTCCCTGACAAGAAAGCTTGCTATTATTTACATTTTTGTATAATTCTGTAAACGATAATGATAGCTTCGTAAAAGTCTGAAACTTCACTTTTTCGTCATTCCCGCGAAAGCGGGAATCCAGCATTATCAAATGGTTCTGGACTCCCGTTTTCACGGGAGTGACGGGTTTTATGACTTTTTACGAAACCGGCAAAATTGATTTTTGTATAAGAAAACCTGGTGTCCATAGATAACTCATGAAAACAATAGAAGACATCACCCTGCTTTATGAAATAAGCAATGCTTTAAACGAGCATCTTGATCTTAAGAAATCATTATACAAGGTGCTCAACATTCTATCCAGCTCCATGAACATGGTCCGGGGAACGATAACAATTCTGAATCCGCTGCGCAATGAAATTCATATCGAGGTTGCGCACGGCATATCTCGAAAAGCCATGGAAAATGTGAGATACAAACTGGGCGAAGGAATCACCGGGGGGGTTATTCAGACAGGCAAGGATGTGGCAATAGCCAAAATCAGCGAGGAACCTCTCTTCCTTAACCGTACCGCTTCGCGGAAAACTTCAAAAAATCAGGAACTTTCGTTTATATGCGTTCCGGTAAAGAAAGGCAGTCAGATTATAGGCGCTTTAAGCGTGGACAGGCCTTACGATAAAAATTATCCTCTTAAAGAAGGCAAAAAACTGCTCTCTGTTATTGCGACAATGATAGCAAGGCATGTCATAAACCTCGAGAACATCAATCTTGAAAAGGAACAGTTAAGAAATGAAAACAGAAGGCTAAGAAATGAACTTGAGAACAGATACAGCATTACCAATATAATAGGGAACAGCAGCAGGATGCGGGAAGTTTTTCAAATGATCTCGCAGGTCTCAAAAAGCAATGCCACCGTTCTTATAAGAGGCGAAAGCGGGACAGGCAAAGAACTTGTCGCAAACTCGATTCATTACGGCAGCAACAGAGCCAAGGGGCCATTTATTAAAGTAAACTGTGCTGCTCTTCCCTCAAACCTCATCGAAAGCGAGCTCTTCGGGCATGAAAAAGGATCTTTTACGGGCGCCATTAAACTGAAACTCGGAAAATTTGAGCTTGCCGATAAAGGCGCCATCTTTCTCGATGAAATAGGTTCAATAAATCTTGATGTTCAGGCAAATCTTCTCAGGGTGATTCAGGAAAAAGAGTTTGACCGCATCGGAGGAGTCAGGACGATAAAAACGGATGTCCGCATAATTGCCGCAACAAATAAAAATCTTGAGCAGGCTCTGGAAGAAGGCGCTTTCAGGGGAGATCTCTATTATCGCCTGAATGTTTTTCCTATTTACATTCCGCCGCTAAGGGAGAGGAAAACCGATATCCTTCTTCTTGCAGACTCCTTCCTTGAAAAGTATGCAAAGGAGAACAACAAGGATATCCGGAGGTTTTCAACTCCTTCGATAGATATGCTGATGGCCTACCACTGGCCCGGAAACGTCAGGGAGCTTGAAAATTGCATTGAACGGGCCGTTCTGCTGTGTGAAGAGGGAACGATTCACAGCTACCATCTTCCGCCTACGCTGCAAACCGGTTACGAATCGGGAACGATGCCCTCGCTGTCACTCGATGATACGGTTGG
>JAUYEO010000352.1 GCA_030689795.1 Desulfobacterales bacterium
TGAAATAACCATTACATTTCTGATCATTTCGCTACGGCTCCTTATGCCGGGTACGGCATTTAAATGGTACGATTTATTCCAACGGCTCACGCTATGGGAAGAAAAAGATGAACCCGTCCCCAATTACCATTCTAACCGTTCCTCTGTTTAACAATCTTCTCTGTCAGAGTCTCCACGCTTGTCTCTTTGAGCCACTTATGCCTTTCTTTTGTATAATCTCCCCAGCCAGTTTCAAATTGCTGCAAAAACCGGATCATGCCGTCCGGCCCCAACTGACGTTCTAAAGCCTTAAGCCCTTCTATCTTTAGCTGATCAGAAGTCATGGTTCCTGTATTCATTTTCTGTCACCTCTTTAAGCCATATTAATGGATTATCCACCTTTACCTTAAGCGTGCTGGAACATTCACGCGACAACCGCAGAAGTTTATAGTCGGTAGTCAGAAAAACATCGGCATTAGAATGCTCGGCACATGCCAAATGAAGCGCATCATAAGCGCTAAAACCGATTGCCCTAAGTTTGGAAGCCCGCTTGACAACAGATTTCTCTATAAGGACAGTGCGACCGGCGTATCGAGTCAATGCCTCAACTCGATGCCTCCGTTCCACATTAGGTGTCTGCCTTATTTCATAATCTACCGCCTCGCTGCTGATCCATTCCCAATTCCCCGATCGAATATGTTTTAATATCAGAAGAACCGCTTCCGATTCAAGACGTATTCGATCCTGCATCTGATCATCAAACGGGCGATTCAAACAGCAAACATCAAGATAAATTTTCATTCCAGATGTTCCTATCATCCTCTAATGGGACACTTGGGGAGGGGTTCATATTTCAGGTCTCCGCAAAATAAGATTAAAAAGTTAATGTAATTCCAAAGATTCGGAGCACATCTTATACTATCCGGATACCATCCGCAAGAATCTCATAAAGACAGGTTAATAAAGGAGATCTTTGCACAACTCCCGGAAAATTGTTTTTCAGTCACTTCTTTTGTAACTACTCATATTATTTAGACTGAAGACTGTTAGGGGTGAGATACGTGGATAAAACAAACTGATGTGCCTTTCGCCATACAATCAAGTCTCGAAAATCCTTAGCGGGCTTCCTTTCCATTCCGGCTCCTGAATTCTGGCTCCTGACTCCTGAGTAGTTCTTATTTCTTTGTATTTAAATTTATCTGCGTTCATCTGTGTGAATCTGTGGCTGAATAGTTACAATGTCATTATCTATAACATGGAAAGTTTCTCAAAGCTCTCGATTTTCAGGACCTGTGGCCTCCTGTACCTTTTCTTGCAATAACCTGTAAAGAGGGTCCCCACAACCAGCGCCCCCCGGAAAGCTTTTCCAGAGATTTGAAAAATCCCCAGGTCAGACTGTTTAGTATTTTCACGGTGAGTTTGGCAAATGTCCAGCCGGCGGGGCAGAAATTACCGCCGGTAAGATGCGCATTGAAAACCCGGATATCGACAAATCCCATATCCCCAAGACAGCGTTTGATCGCTCGCTGTGTAATGGCATATTCATGAAATATTAGAAAGCGATTCATGAACTGTTTGGCTGAGAGCATCAGGGAGAGGCGCATTACGAATGAATGGAAGGAGCCGTTCGGAAAACGCAGATAAAGGATGCCCTCCGGTGCGAGGAGATCCTGTACCTTTTTAAGTTGCCGGCAGGCGTCGACCATGTGATCCAGAACATTGATCAGGGTAATGGCGTCAAACCGCCGATCGGTTGGGACATCATCCAGGGTTCCGCAAACGACGTTATCCCCGATCAGCGACCTGGCATAGGCAATTGATTTTTCGGAAGGGTCCACACCTGAAACCTGCCAGCCGCGCTCACCGGCCTCTTTGAGGAAAAAACCGCAGCCGCAGCCCAAATCTAAAAGTGATCCGGGGTTTGTATAATCCTCCAGGAGATCAAGAATATGCCGATATATGTTTGACCGCTGTCCCGATAACTGGTCAACTGTGTGATCATCGTAATAGCTCTCCCGATAATAATCGACAGTGGTTTTTATATCATCCCCGCGCCTTAAAAAAATGAGATCGCATGATGGGCAATGATAGTATTCCCGCTTGTTGAAAGGAAAATCAAACTTACTGACGCTCCGGCAATAAGGGCAATTGATTTTTTCATCTCTAACGTTTGACGGCATCATCGTGTCTTTCTTTTTTAACTTCCGATGGATACAGGCTCCAATTGAAGAGTATGAGTCCTCTGGTTATGACTTTTCATGGACTGTGATGGACACAATTTGGAATTGCCTCTATCAAGGAGCGTTTCTGAAACAAAAACCCAAAGTTTAAAGAGGTTAGAAAACGTCCTGGCAATCTATCAAGCAATGGATCAAGAGCAATGATCAAACCAGTCAACATTCGATGCCTGTCAAAAAAAGGACTGCCAAAAATCATGGGACCACGTATCTTTTTTACCAAATAAAAACCGGCCTGATGGAACCATTCCCGCCAGACATGATAAGGATAAACACTTACATGGCCAAAACCAACGTTGGCTGATAATCGGGGAGCAGTAATATCATCTTGCCCTGTCCAATAACGACGCTTGAACCATCCAAATGTCAATCGATCAATGAGATATCCCATTTCTTCCGGCAGATTTCTTGGGTTTGGCGTTGTGATCAGGGCG
>JAUYEO010000358.1 GCA_030689795.1 Desulfobacterales bacterium
TTACTTATCCCGTTTATCGAGGTTAAGTTATTCTCCCAATTAATGGGAGAAAGGGGTCCAGGATTCCGGGCTCACCCTGGAACTCCTGACCCCTTGACCCCTTGAATCCTATTTGTAGGTCATCCTCATATCATTACTCAAATTTTATCCATTCGGTCAATTGCTTGTAACCGCTGGTTTCAGTGCATTGGGCAAGAAAGACCTCGTTAGTTCCCTGCCTGCTCGAAGGATCTTTTTCATTAAAAGGCTTGAAATTGACCTTTCCAAGGATTCCTTTAAAGTTTTTCAGCCCTTCCATCTCCTTTACAAAACGCTCCCTGGTAAGATCTTTCCCGCATCTTTTCAGAGCTTCAACGGCAGGCTCAACAAAACCAAATCCCGCATAGAAGAATACGCCCCATCTTTCCTCTTTGGCCGCATACTTTTCATGGGCTTTTTTGTATTTCTGCATCAGCGGGTTAGGAGAGTCGGGAACTTCACCGAAACTGGCGGCTATCACGCCTGTCCACAGCCCCTTGCTGATTGTGTTCATGAACGGAAAATCGGAACAGGTGCTTGTGCTCATCCACTGGGGGGCAAACTGCATTGCTGCCGAAGTCCCGGTAATGCGGACGGCGTGAGACGGCGAAACCCACAACAGGACGACATCAGCTTCAGACTGTTTCAGCTTCATTACATGGGGTTTCATGTCCGTATCTGCTACTTCAACCGGAACAGCTTCTACGAGTTTCAGCCCTAATTTGCCCAGCTCTTCCTGAGCCCCTGCCAATCCGTTCTTACCGTAGTCATCATTCTGGTAAACTATGGCAAATTTCTTCTTTCCAAGCTTTGTTGCGCCGTAATTACAAAGCAACTTGGCTTCTATAAAGTATTGGGGATATACGCCGAAGAGATATTTGCTGGGGGGGGTAATCCATACCTGCGAACCTGATGCAGGACCGACCCATGGAATCTTCTTTTCCATAAGATAATCCCTTACCGCAAGACCCGTGGCAGTTCCGACCCCTGAGACCCATGCAAACATTCCTTTTCCTTCCTGAAGCTCTTTGACTCCTGCCATTGTTTTAGCCGGGTTATAACCGTCGTCGAACATGTGAAGGACGAGTTTGCGTCCGTTTATGCCGCCTTCGTCATTGATCATTTTGAAATAGGCGTCTGTTCCGCGTGCAACCGATCCCCAGGCTGCTGCAGGACCTGTCTGCGGCCCCCATTGCCCGATATGAATCTCGGTATCGGTGACACCTTCTTCCGCCACGGCATAAAACGAAATGCCGAAAACCATAGCTGCTGTAAGTAAAATACTCAGTAATTTCTTTTTCATCGCTCCTCCTCCTCCTCCTTTTCTTGTTTGTTACAGTTGATGGTGCAGAATGACTTTTTGCGAAGCCGTCATACCTTTTTAACATAATGCCGGGCAAAAAGCCCGCTTGGTTTAACACATAAAACAAGAACAATTATCGCAAATGCCACAACAGACTTGAATTCAATTGAAACATAACCGCCGAAAAGATTTTCAATAATGCCGAGAATATATGCTCCGAAAACAGCACCCGGAAGAGACGTCATCCCGCCCAGGACAGCCGAAGCAAAACCTTTTAACATGGGATCCCACATCATGAATGGTTCCATCGAAACAGGAGTAAGGAGCAGTCCTGCAACGCATCCTACAACGGAAGATATACCCCATGTAAGCATCATTATCCGGTTGGTTCTTATCCCCATAAGCCGTGCTGCCGTTTTGTTCTGCTGAGTCGCTTTCACTGCCATCCCCAGTTTTGAATACCTGAAAAAAAGGAAAAGAGTCACCATCATGACAAGAGCCACAAACAGGGTCAGAACCTCAAGAGTGCTTACGAATATTTTACCCATCGCAAAACTTTCATAGGGTGAAATAGGAAACGGCATATCTTTGTGATCGGCGCCGAACTTCCAGGAAACAAGCCCCAGCAGTATCATCTCAAGGCCGATTGTTATGACGATCATGCCAAGCACATTCGGATTTTTTGCCCTTCTTAAAACAGTAAATTCAAGAAGGAACCCAAGAACAGCCGCAAAAGCGAGAGTTGCCGGGAAAGCGATATAGCCAGGCACTCCATAATGACCAAGAAGCATGAACGCAAAAAAAACTGATATAAGCGCCATCTCGCCCTGGGCAAAATTCGGCACTTCCGATGTTTTATATATGATCACCATCGCAAGCCCCATCAGTGCATAGGAACTTCCAACAGCAATCCCGCTTGCAATCATCTGAATAAAATCAAGCATAAGTGCCCCTAGTCTTTAAAACGGCCACGTTCTCCAGTACTTCTTGGTCCTGATCCAGAATCCGAATATTCCCAGAGGTTCAAAAAGCATTATGAGAACCATTATCAACCCGAAGAGAATGAACTGGATGTTGGAAACGCCGGTTAATGAAAAATAGCTTTTGGAAAGGCTTTCAAGCCATGATCCGATATATGGCAGACTGAGAATATTTCTTAACTGCAAATCGAGCCAGCCGAGAAGGCAGGCGCCTGTGATGGAACCCATTATTGATCCAAGCCCTCCTACAACAACCATGGCGAGAAACATTATGGACATAAACAGCGAAAAGAGTTCAGGTTCGATAAATCGCAGAACAAAGGCAAACAACCCCCCCGCAATGCCGGTGTAAAATGCGCTCACGGCAAAAGCGAGAGTCTTGTAAAATACAAGATTGACGCCCATCGTCTCCGCCGCAATATCGGCGTCCCTTATCGCAACAAATGCCCGCCCTACACGGGTCTTTATCAGATTACGGGCGCCGACGGTCATCAGCACCGTAATAACCATAAGAAGATAGTAAAAATCCCGGTCTGTATTGAGATGCCAGGGGCCTATGACAAGCTCAGGAGCATGAAGCCCCTGCCTCCCGCCAAAAAATTCGATTTTCCCGATTACGCGGGTAATCGTAAGGCCGAAACCGAGCGTAGCTATTGCAAGATAGGGGCCTTCAAGCCTTAAAGCCGGAAGTCCGAGGAGAAATCCAAAAACCGCGGCAATCAGTGCAGATACGGGAAGCGCCACGAGAAAAGGAAAATGAAACTTCGTCATCAGGATAAGAGTTCCGTAAGCGCCTATGGCAAAAAAACCGGCGTGCCCTAAAGATATCTGGCCTGTATAGCCGACAAGAATATTGAGGCCGATAACGACAATTATATTTATGGCAATGTAATTTGCCACGTAAACGTAATAGTTTTTAACAAGAAATGGGTATGCGGCGAGGAAAACCATAAGGACCATAAACCAGAAAAAGACAACACCTGAGGTAAATAGTTTAACATCCTCGTAATAGTCTCGCTTCATGTCCATTACCGGTTTCTCCCCGTCAAACGATATTCTTTCGATTCAGCATGTAACAGCGTCATCCTTGCCGGATGGCGTCAGATAAAAAAGTATGGCAATATCCAGTGCTTTCTTGCAGGAAGAAGCTAAAATGTCAATACAAAATAACTTCAAATACAGGGTAACCGCATTTGGAATTTATATGTTCTTTAAAAGCTACGATTTTTCATTTTGAACGAAGTGAAAAAGCTTAAATGCTGAAATTTAGAGTCAATTGCAAAAGTCCCTCTCCCAGTTGGCGGTCTTCCTTGCGACTGCCTTCACCAGGTTGGCCGACATAAACCTTGCCTGGTTCAGCCATGATGCATTTTCTCCCCGATCGGTGGATACGCTCCCACGCGCCGCCGCTGGGCGCGCTTGTTTGGGTGTTGACCCGAAGCGTAGAACAGGTACTGAAACAATTATAAAATGCGTGTCAGCTCTTCTTTGGTAAAGGCAAATTGATCCTTGAAATCGTCCCAAAAGACCTTGTCGGTTGTTTTCCAATCCTGACCGAAAAGGCGGTCGTAAGCCGGCGTCAACCTTGCGAACCATTTTCCACTCTTTTTGCCTTTGGCGGCCGCCAGCAAAAGTTCTGCCAGATAATCGGGTATATTGATCATCTCGTCTTTGGGGATGTATGCATACGCGCCGGCGCTTATCGACTTTTTAAAATTGGCGGCGCTCAGGGCGTGGGCCGTCAGCATAAGGGCGGGAATCTGGTTGGCCATGGCAACTTCCAGAAGACCAAAACCATTGACGCCCATGATGTCCAAAATGGCGGCATCGTATTTGTGCCGACTGAGAAGCGCCTTGGCCGAAGCAAAATCGGAGGCGCTTTCGACCTGGCATTTGTCCAACAAATCCACGATCGTTTCGATCACATCATGCTCGTCGTCAACGACCAGAACTTTTTTTCCTCGAAGAACGCTCAAATCCATTTTATCCTCCTTCCGGGGGTCATAAAACTGATAAGGACATCCTTTTTAAAACAAGCCGTTAGCAGACAGATAATTGTACGTCAATGTAAAATCACGCCGGTATTGTGCATGAGAAAGCCGATAAAAACTTAAACGTTCAGAAAAGATAAGAATGCTGATTCCTGAAATCAGTTATCGGCATGAGTCAATAAAATTGGTTCCTCGCTGTTTTGTGTGGGTAAACAGTTGCTGCAAGTGTCTTCGACACAAAGAATTGATTTACCAAGGTTTTTAGACAAGATTAACAGGATGGACAGGATGTTGCCTGCCCGCCTGAGGCGGGACAGACAATAAGCCATCGCCTGCGGCGAGGTGGACAATCCGGTGGAGAGAGAAGACTTGACCAACAAAGTGATCGGTTGCGCTTACCGGGTCTATAACAAGTTGGGATTTGGATTTGAAAGCGTCTATCGTCTCACCCTCCGCGAAGCGGATATGTATTTCGGGCCGCTCTTCTGGAGCGGTCTGACAAATCATCCTGTTAATCCTGTCAGATAAGTTTTTGTTGTGGCGCCGAGTTTGTCGAATTGCATCCAAGGGTGGGGATCACCCACACGAAACAGCGAGGAACCGAAAAGGTTGTCGAAAAGATTTTGTATGGAGGGAAGCATACCGCTGTTTTACAAATCCTTGCTGAAGTTTGTCTCCATTGTGGCGAGCGATTATATGCAGAGGAGACCGCAAGATTATTTGAAAAGATCAGGAACAAATTAAAAAGACAAGATCTTTCCGGTTTTAATCCTTTGGGGCAGGCATTTGCAGTAGATAAGGTATGGCTTAAAAAGCAAATGCAGCCAACCGCTAAAAGCGTCGGCTGATTTGCACCGTTGATTGCGGTCTTAGGAGGTAATCCAGTGAACGTTCCGCCAAATATCAAGCCGCTTGATGTGGTTCTTAAGTTGTCAAACTTTCATCTTCTGGAAGAGACGTATTCCCTTCTTGTGTGCCCCGTCTGTAGCTTCGCATACAACCACATTGGAGCGCTCTTCTCCTGCTTCCGGTTTTATGGAAATACCATATTAATCAGGAATCTGTATAAGTCAGGGAAAGATGCTGACTTCAAACGGTAAACAGCATATAATAGCTTGCTTCCG
The DNA here is from genome assembly GCA_030689795.1 of Desulfobacterales bacterium. Lineage (GTDB taxonomy): Bacteria > Desulfobacterota > Desulfobacteria > Desulfobacterales > RPRI01 > RPRI01. The sequence continues at coordinate 5,417 of JAUYEO010000358.1, forward strand.
ATTTGACATTTTGATGGATATCCGGTAGCTTTCACAACAGTTGTCAACGCAGGGATTCTCATCCTGCTCTATTTGAGCATGCCCGCTCAGCATCCTGCCTGGGCTTCTGTGTTTAATGCCCCTCTAAACACATGGATAATGTTCGTTGTGAATATTTCTTGCATATCCATAGTTACCGGTTTGGCGGTTGGCTTTATTTTGGGCTGGTTAGACCGTTCCCTAAAGCAGAAACAGGAGAGCGAAGAAAAATACCGTTTAATCGCGGAAAACACGGCTGACCTGATATCTGTTCTGGATATGAATCTGCGCTTTACCTATGTCAGTCCGGCCAGCATGCGTCTCCATGGATTCACCGCAGAGGAGGCCATGCAGCAGACCCTTGATCAGGTCTTAACCCCTGAATCCATGCAACTCAGCCTGTCTGTATTTGAAAAAGAGATGCAACTGGAGGCCAGTGGAACGGCTGATCCTGATAGGACACGTATATTGGAATTGAAAGAATATAAGAAGGATGGGTCCACTATCTGGGTGGAGGTCAACCTCTCCTCTTTGCGCGATAAGGACCGCAAGCCTGTCGGGATTCTCGTCGTAACCAGAGATATCTCCGAGCGCAAGCGGACGGAAGAAACGCTCATGTTGAATGCCCAACGCATGCAAGCGCTGCTGCAATTGAACCAGATGAAGGAGGCAACGCTGCAGGAAATCACGGATTTTGCCTTGGAGGAAGCCGTACGGTTGACCCAAAGTAAAATCGGCTATCTGGCGTTTCTCAACGAAGATGAAAGCATCCTCACGATGCACTCGTGGTCGCAATCCGCCATGGAGGAGTGTGCCATTCAGAAGAAGCCGATAGTATATCCTATCGAGACCACCGGCCTGTCATCACCAACGATTACACCGCCACCAGCCCGTTGAAGAAAGGCTATCCAGAGGGCTACGAGGTTGTGAAGCGTCACATGAATATACCCGTGTTTGAGGACTCCCGAATCGTCATTGTCGCCGGTGTAGGTAACAAAGCCGAAGAGTACGACCAGGGCGACGTCCAGCAGTTAACCCTGCTTATGGAAGGCATGTGGCTGCAGTTAGAGCGCAAGCGGGCGGAGGCTGAAAAGATGAAGCTGGAGGAGCAATACCGGCAGGCGCAGAAGCTGGAGGCCATAGGCCAGCTCGCGGGCGGTGTTGCGCACGATTTCAACAACATGCTGAACATTATCCTCGGCTATTCACAACTCACGCTGATGAAGATCGAACCATCCAGCCCGCTCAAAGCTGACCTTCAGGAAATCATGAACGCGACAAAGCGCTCCACGGATCTTGTCCGGCAGCTTCTGGCCTTCGCACGGAAGCAAACCATCGCCCCGAAAGTGCTGGACCTCAACCATGCCGTTGCGGATACGCTCAATATGCTTCGAAAGCTCATCGGCGAGGATATCGACCTGCTCTGGATGCCGGCCGCAAATTTATGGCCGGTGAAGATGGACCCTACCCAGATTGACCAGATTCTGGCCAACCTCGCCGTCAACGCGCGTGATTCAATCTCCGGAGTCGGCAAAATTACAATCGAGA
>JAUYEO010000369.1 GCA_030689795.1 Desulfobacterales bacterium
GATAAACTTTCAAAGGCACAGCAGGTAAAGCAGCAGGCAATCATAGCGGACTCGCTTCTTCTGGAAAAAAACGACCTGATTCTTTTTTCAATCAAATCGGGAATCGGCAAAAAACCTGTTTGGGACGCCATAGAAAAACTGACTAAACGCATTAATTAACCAGGGTTTTTAGACAGGATTAACAGGATGGACAGGATGTTGCCTGCGCTTACCTCCCTCCGCGAAGCGGATGCGTGTCTCGGGCCGCTCTTCCGGAGCGGTTCGATGCAGTTGATCCGTCAAATCCTGTAAATTCTGTCAGATAAGTTTTTGTGTTGAGGCGCCGAGTTTGTTGAATTGCGAGACCTTTGAAAAACGCCCAATTTTGTCCAAGTACAAGGAAGGCGATAATTTCAACCACAGGAATACATTTAGTATTTCGAGGATAGCGCGAAAGCTTCACTTCGTGCCGAAATTTGAGCCTGACGCAGTAATCGGGCAAAAGGGGGTGTTATGCAAAGGTCTCATTGCATCCAAGAGTGGTGGGATACCCACAAGAGAGAGTCGTTTTATGGAAAAGAAAAGAGCCGGTCATAAAGAAGCTTTTAAATCGGGATATGTCGCGATTGCCGGAGCTCCAAATGCCGGGAAATCGACGCTTTTAAACAGGATGCTCGGTTTTAAGATTTCAATTACCTCAAGGAAACCCCAGACAACAAGAAACAGGATTCTCGGAGTTGTCCACAGGGCTTCATCTCAGCTTGTCTTCATGGATACACCCGGCATTCACAGGGCAAAGAGCGCTTTAAATATCAGAATAGTTGATGCGGCGCTTTCAACCATGGGAGACGCCGATATTATTCTGTTAGTCGGGGATTTGGCAAATTCAGACCCGGAGTCGGAGTCGATTCTTATAAAGAATATGGAAAAGATAAAAAAGCCGGTCATTCTTGCTCTTAATAAGACCGATGCCGTCAGTAAATCGGTAATTCCTGGTGAAATAAACCGGTGGAGCGGAGCTTATAACTTCGAGGCTATAATTCCTGTTTCGGCAAAAAGCGGGGAGAGAATAGAAGAACTCCTTTGCGTCATGGAAAAGCTTCTGCCGGAAGGCCCGCCTTTTTATCCTGATGATATGTTAACTGATCTTCCTGAGCGTTTTATTGCGGCAGAAATGATCCGGGAGAGAGTCTTTCGTTTAACGGGACAGGAAATCCCCTACGCGACGGCAGTTACTATCGAGTCCTTTGAAGAGAAGAAAAGAAAGGGTGTAGTCAAGATCGACGCTATCATTCATATCGAGCGTGATTCCCAGAAAGGAATAATAATCGGGAAGAACGGAAGCAAGCTGAAACAGATAGGTGAGGAAGCCAGAAAAGAGATTGAAAAACTTATCGGCAAGAGGGTCTTTTTGCAATTATTCGTGAAAGTGGATAAAGACTGGAGTAAAGACGACATAACCTTAAAGAAATTCGGATACTGATGATTCTTTCCTTTCATCCTTGTTTTACGGCTGATAAAAATATGATATGTGCCGGGCGGAAACCGGGTGCTGCCGAGCTTGAGGAGATAAAACGTGCAGATGCGGTGATTCTTCCCCAAGGATGCAGTGAAGATTTATATTACATGGCAAGGGAAAAATGTAAGAATATTTTTCCCGATTATGATGCAAGGTTTAAATATCCCGGCAAGACCGGCCAGATTCTTTTGTTTCAGAAAACAGAAACTGCCCATCCCGCAGCCAGGATATTCACATCACGGTCTTCTTTATGCGATAAAGACGGAAAGATCATAAAAGAAAACCTGCCTTTTACATATCCCTTTGTTTTAAAATTTGACTGGGGAGGAGAAGGCGAAACAGTATATCTGATAAAGACGCAGGCCGGGCTGAAAAAGGTATTCAAGAAGGCAGGAGAATTTGAGAGGACAGGGCAGAAAGGTTTTATACTGCAGGAATATATCGAGTCGGGTAACAGATCCTTAAGGATTGCCGTAATCGGACAAAAGTTTATTTCCTACTGGCGGGTTCAGAAAAACCCCGATAGTTTCTGTGCCGGATTATCGCAGGGAGCGATCATGGATTTTGATTCGGACCCGGATCTTGTCAAAGCTGCCGAGAGTAAGGTCAAATATTTTTGCAGAAAAACAGGTATAAATCTTGCCGGATTCGATTTTCTTTTTTCATCGGGAAATAATTATGCTGAGCCGCTGTTTCTTGAGATAAACTATTTTTTTGGAAGAAAAGGGCTCGGCGGTTCTGAAAAATTCTATAAGATCTTAAATGGTGAAATTGTAAAATGGCTGAAAAGCCTGGATCTTAAAGAAAAGCGAAGGGAGTAAAACATTTCATGGAACCTTACGCTTATGACCTCGAAGAAGAAGATATAAAAAGGGAACGCAGAAAAGCCAGAGAATTGAGAGGCTCCGAGTGGTGGAAGCGCAAGCTCGCGAAAGGCAAATGCTTTTACTGCGACCGGACTTTTCCGGCAAAAGAGCTGACAATGGATCACATAGTGCCGATTGCGCGGGGCGGAAAAAGCACGAAAGGGAACACGGTTACGGCCTGCAAGGAATGCAATAACGCAAAAAAGCAGCTTCTTCCCATGGAATGGGAGAGCTACCTTTGCCAATTGCAACAGGAATAAACAGCGTTGCATAATCGCGGTGCTGGACGTAGTCAGCGTCAGGTTGGGCAAAATGTTGCTACATTATCATGCACGAAGCTCTTTCTGAATACCGACTATATCATCTTTGCTGGTATCCCATTCAAAAAACCTAAAAAGGTTGATGGCAGGCTCTATGGCAAGTTCTCTTGATGCCGAAAACAGAACTGCATTGGGGTATTTCCGTTTCCACACCCATTCTTCCACAGACGCAGTATGATGATAGCCGAATCCAGCACGCCCTCTCCCTATCTCTAAGGTCCTATCTTTCAGACCTTGCATCTTACATTCTACAATCATTTCGTTACCCATATCCGCAACACGACCCCACCGGGCGGCGAACTCGAAAATCTCCACCAAGTGGAACACGGCATCTTCAACACTCAACGTAAACCCAGGGGCCCATCCGGAGGGCGCCGGCCACAAGCCAGATTGATCTCGCCAATCTACCCATAAAGCGCTTATGGATACGAATTGCCCACTTTTGTAAGCTCGCCAGATTTCGACATGGTGTTGCCAATCAAGATTCTGCTCGACATAATCAGCAGTTCTGATTGGCGAAGATTTGTAGTCGAAGTGCGGAAAATCCCACCCCCGTAATTCTATAGCGCATTTGCTTACGGCCTCTACGAGATCACTGAGCATAGTAATACGATCTTTATTAAAGCCAACTGGATGCATCCTGACTGTCCAAAAGCCGCGAGTTTTGATTTTTTCAAGTATACCGTTCATAATAAATCCTTCGCTTCTTGATCAAAGCTCATTTCAGAATTGGATATAGCGGCTTCATTTGTTTTTAGATGGCCCTGAAGGTCGACATACGTCGCTACAATCTGTCGTGCCGCAAATTCGGCAGCGCGACTTACGATCTCTCTCATTTCCACGTGAGATGGGACTTCAACCGTCTCGTTTTTCCCTTTACGTCGAACATACAATGCGCCATCTCTTAGTACACCTTGATAGCTTTTTTTGCAGATAACCGGAAGTTCATCGAACTGTTTAACTTCGATAGCGACAAAAGCTTTTCCGCCCATTTTAACAACGCCGATATCGAAATCGACATATGGATCAGCATAGTTCGATACATTAGAAGCAAAATCATCATATGGCCAAGTGGCAAGCTCTCCCGTGGAAAGCCCCGTGGGAATTATCTCGATACCGTTGTCATCAACCCCAACCACCACCACACCACCACCAGGATTGTTTGCCATACCAAGAACCGCCCGGATGATTTTTACTTGAAAGGCCTTGTCAGTGCGTCTCCCGGGTCCCTTGAACTCCATTCCTCTCTGTTCACGACCCTGCATTATTGCTTCGTGAAGTCCATCTTCTGTTATCAAACATCAGCTCCTTTTAGAATTGTAATTTACTCAAGTTCTCGGGAGTAGATAGGGGACGGGAGTAGATAGGGGACGTATTACACTTACAAACTTATTTTTTAAGAAGCGAATAATTATTCATCTTTGCAAGTTTCTCTCCCCGTATTACAGCTTTACCGACAGCTGTTACCGATTGATCCAGCCGCCTGGCAAGCGATATCATCGTCACCCCCAACTCTCTGACCGCCCAGTAACATAAAAGGCTGCGTGCCTGAACTGTTTCACGGTGTCTTCCGGCAGCCCAGATTCTCTCCTCCTCAATCTCCATAACATGGACTACTCTGGCCACTACATCTGTTAACTCAAAACCACGGGCCTGAAGATCATATTTTTTCTTCATCATCTCTTCTGCGGATTTAAGCACCTTTTCTACAAAGTCACCATTCCCTAAAATCCTCTCATCACCTTTCTCAAAAACCTTCGACGCCCGAAGCGCTTTTACAGCAGACCATCCTCCCATGCTGCGAACAAGACCACCACCTGTCAGATCCGTCCGCTTTCCTTGGTCAATCCCATTGTTGACAAATCGCCGGTAGGCTCGTCTGGCAGTGCCTGTTCTTTCACTAAAAAGCGATAATACCTTATCTGTATTCTGCCAGTCACACTTAACCTTTCCCATCAAAACACTGTGACCGCAGTACGGATACCTGTCCAGAGTATTTAAATCAGGTACAACCTTGGCTCTTAGCGGGTTGAGATGAATATAGCGCACCAGTTCCAATAAATATGCGTCTTCCTGGCATAAAATAGATTTATACCGGTTCTGAAACAGATGCCCGTATCTTCCATGTCTCCGGTTATACCAACCTGCATATCCGGTCAAAAGCCGTCTCATGACTTTTGAGATTGAAACATTGCCTGTTCTGAGCAACAAATGAAAATGGTTTGGTATCAGAGCCCAGGCATA
>JAUYEO010000371.1 GCA_030689795.1 Desulfobacterales bacterium
TTCGCTGAACCATTTTTTCATTCTGCTCATAACCCTGTTGAAGATATTCCCGTCGCGGATTCTGAATTTCTTCCGGGTTTGATTTTTTGCCCCGTATATGACAAGGCCGACCCCTGTCGCATACATAGGATTATTTACCACATCAACGAGTCCGCTGATTCCCCTGGGCTTTCCGAGGCGGGTTGGAAGATTAAAAACAGATTCCGCCATTTCGGTCACGTCATTTAAGAGGGCTGATCCCCCCGTTAGAACGATGCCCGAGGGGATCTGATTTTCCATTTCAGCCCTGTATATTTCTCTTTTTATAAGGGTAAAAATCTCTTCCATCCGAGGCTCAAGGATTTCGCCGAGTATCTGGCGCGAAAGCTTTCTTGGCGTACGTCCTCCCATGCCCGGAACTTCGATTATTTCATCACTGCCGATGTTCTTGGCGACGCAGCTTCCGTATTTTATCTTGATTTTTTCGGCTTCGGGAAGCGAGGCTCTCAAGCCTACTGCTATATCGTTAGTCAGGTTATTGCCTCCCAGAGCAAGAACGAAAGCGTGTTTGATGTTTTTCCCGGAAAAGACCGCGAGGTCGGTCGTTCCTCCGCCCAGATCCAGGAGAACTGTGCCGAGCTCCTTCTCTTCGTTGGTCAGAACCGCTTCTCCGGAAGCAAGCGCTTCGAGCACTATATCGCACACGTCAAGGCCTGAACGGTTTGCGCATTTGACAATATTATGGGCGGATGTTACTGCGCCTGTCACAATATGTATTTTTGCCTCGAGCCTGACACCGGCCATACCTATCGGATCTTGTATTCCCGCCTGTTCGTCTACGATGTATTCCTGGGGAAGCACATGTATGACTTCACGATCCATAGGTATTGCCACCGCCCTTGCGGCATCTATGACACGCTCAACGTCCTGCTGGGTGACTTCAGGTCCTTTGATTCCTACAATCCCTCTGCTGTTGAAGCCGGTAATGTGGCCTCCGGCGATTCCTGCATATACGGAAGATATCTCGCATCCGGCCATAAGTTCGGCCTCTTCAACCGCTTTTTTTATTGAGTCGACGGTTGATTCGATATTTACAACAACACCCTTCCTCAGACCTATGGAGGGATGGGTGCCGATTCCGATGATGTTTATTTCCTTATCGGTAACTTCGCCGACAACCGCACATATTTTGGTTGTACCGATATCAAGGCCGACTACTATGTTTTCCCTCACCGGCATTTTATTTAACCTCCTTATCGAATACTTTCCTCATTCACCATTCGATGTTCAATGTTCGATGTTCGACGTTCTCACGCCTTCCGCCTTCCGTATCACATATGTTTAAACTGCTTGAACGGCTTGAGCCGCTTAAACCGCTCCAACCATTGAATCCTTGAAGCCTTCGGATTTATCCGACGGCAGTTTATTCGGCGGCAGCTTATTCGCCGGGCTCACAACTATGCGATTCACGCTGTTGTTTAAATCCACTGTTTCAAAATCAGGAAAGTCCTGGCCGTTTTTAACGTAGCGAAGAACGTTTTTCAGCCTTTCATACTTGTCCTGATAGTTGTCGTATCCGAGCTTTATGGTTTTAGTTTCATCGAAAGCATGAATTGTAAGGCCTATTTCCCTGTCGACACGAATCAGTTTTATCTCGCTGTTGGGAAGAATACTTTCGGGCTTTCGTCCAAGTTTCAATACGTTCATTACGGCATTAAACGCCGCGGTTCTCTTCGAGCCGCTTAAATTCAAATCTGAAAAGGCCAGGCCCTGTATTACCGGAACCCCCCCCGGATCTGCGGCGGCTTTTTCTTTGAATATTTCCCCGTTCTCATTGAGTAAAAATTCTTTTCCAAGATCGAGAACTGCAATGCATTTGTGCTCTGCAATTTTTATTATTATCCCCGAAGGTATTTTTCTGGCGACCTCGGCTTCAGCCACCCACGGGTTTGCCATGATTGTTTTTCTGACCATTGAGATATTGACGGACAGAATATTATCTCCGGGATTTATTCCGGTCTCTTTTATTATTTCTTCTTCGGATAAGACTCTGTTTCCTTCGACTTCAATCGTTTTTGCCCTGAAATAATCGCACTGTGTAAGGAAGTCATATCCGAATATGCATAACAGGCTGAGAGCCGGGACAACCGCAACGGCAAGGGCCGTCTTCAGATAAAAGAGAATCCGATCTTTAATGCCGGCGCGCTTTTTTCTGTTAAATCTGTTCCGGTTAATTTTTTTCTTAGTCTTTCTAAATTCCAACAATTTTAACCTCCGGTTCAAGGTTAATATTGAATTTGTCGAATACTTTCTTCTGCACCAATTGCATAAGCTCAAGTATATCGGAGGCCGATGCCCCGCCTGTGTTTACAATAAAATTGGCATGTTTTGCCGATATCTCCGCCCCGCCTACCCTGGTTCCTTTAAGGCCGGCCATATCAATGAACTGTCCCGCCGTTTTGCCCGCAGGAGGATTTTTAAAGAAGCTTCCTGCGCTCGGCATTTCAGCCGGCTGATTCTCCCGTCGCTTTTTTAAAATTCTCCCGGCCTCTTTTTTCAGCAGAGCCGGATCGGACCGGCAGAGCCGGAAACAGCCGTCTATTATTATCGGCTCTCCTTCGTACTGATCCGTCAGATTTATATTTAAGGAGAGCTTTCTGTACGAAAAAGCCATCTCATCCTTTGGTATTTTCAACATCGCACCGGAAGATATCATAACATTTACCGAGTCGAGAATATCCGATACCGAGCCGTACGATGTGCCTGCATTCATCATGATTGCCCCGCCGACTGTTCCGGGAATCCCGATCGCAAAGTTCATGCCCGATAACCCCTCCCTGATTGCGAAACTGCACAGAGCCTGTGTGCTTACGCCGGCCATAGCCGTAACAAGAACCGGTTCCGTCTCTTTCCCGGAAAAAACAATTTTGTTGAAGCATTTTGTGAGAAGAATAACAATTCCCGGTATTCCGTTATCCTTCACGAGCAGATTTGATCCGTTTCCTATAACAAGGTATGGAATGCCTTTATCCCTTGACCAGCTTATTATTTCCGCAAGTTGCCCAATGCTTTCAGGCGCAATAAATGCTTCGGCAGGTCCGCCGACCCTGAAATAAGTGTGTCTTGACATCGGCTCGTCAAATCCGACACAGCTTCCAAACAGATATTTAAGCCGGTTTCTGGAATCCTGATCAAGCAGCATTTTATTTTTTTGCATTCCTTTTTTTAATTACTCAGCCACCGATCTACGCTCCGCCACACTGATTGGCGGACTGATATTTTTTCTTTTATTATCCTATCTGCGTTCATCCGTGTGAATCTGTGGCTGAATAGTTACTCCTTTTTTTGCCTTTCACTAAAGAATCAAGAACCGCCATACCGACCTTCCATACATCTCCCGCACCCTGTGTCAGCAGGACATCATTTTTTCTTAATATGCGGTTAAGATGTGTTACTGCGCTTTCGTGCCCTTCGATGTAAACAACCTCCTTGTGGCCGTGGGAGGCAATTCCATCGCACAATGAAACCGAATCGACCCCTTCAATCTTTTTTTCTCCCGCTGAATAGATCGGTAGAATCACAAGGTGATCGGACTGATAGAAAGCGCGGGTAAAATCATCAAAGAGCGCCTTCGTTCTCGTATAACGGTGCGGTTGAAAGACAACTACAATGCGTCTGTCCGGCCAGCTCTCCTTTGCAGCCTGCAATGTCGTTTTGATCTCAGTCGGATGATGCCCGTAATCATCTACGACGGTAATACCTTTTGCCTCTCCCTTTATTTCAAGTCTGCGCTGAACTCCCTGCAAAGTTTCAAGCGCATTTTTTATGATATCAAAGGGTATGCCGAGTTCCATGCCGACTGCTATGCCGGCCATGGAATTATATACATTGTGAATTCCGGGGAGATTCAGGACGATTTCACCAAGAGACTTTCCGTGACGGTAAACTTTATACCGGCTTTTCAGTCCTTCAATAGAAATATTTTTAGCATGAAAGTCGGCCTGGGGACTCATACCGTAAGTGGTGCAGCGTTTTTTTATCTTCGGAATGATATCCTGAACATATTCGTTGTCCAGGCAGAGCACCGCAAGGCCATAAAAAGGTATCCTGTCGATGAATTGGATAAATGCATTTTTTATGTCGTCAATATCCTTGTAAAAATCGAGGTGCTCCCTGTCAATATTGGTGACTACGGCTATGGCAGGAGAATATTTAAGGAAAGAACCGTCACTTTCATCCGCCTCCGCCACGATAAAATTTCCCTGTCCTAAAAGAGCGTTTGACCCTATGCTTTTCAATTTGCCGCCTATAACCACCGTAGGATCAAGGCCTCCTTTTGCAAGGATCGAAGCAATAAGAGATGTAGTCGTCGTTTTCCCGTGAGCTCCCGCGACCGCAATGCTGTATTTCAACCGCATCAGTTCGGCAAGCATTTCAGCCCTTGGTATTACAGGAACAGACGCCTGTGCCGCGGCCATGACTTCCGGGTTATCGGGTCTGATTGCCGAAGAGATTACGACCACGTCGGCACCCTCTATCCGGCTGCCGTGATGCCCTTTATACACAGTGCCTCCGAGGCTTTTTAAGCGGTCGGTTATATCGGTTGACGCAGTATCGGAGCCGGAGACCTCATAACCGAGATTAAGAAGAAGCTCGGCTATGCCGCTCATGCCTATTCCGCCGATTCCGACAAAATGTATGTGGTATTTTTTCTGATACATAATTAAATTAATTAGGACGCAGATTTTCGCCGATACCCGCAGATAACTATTCTATTAGCTCTTTATATTTAAAATCCCTAAAATCTGCGTTCATCTGCGTCCCCAAAGGAAATTCCTATACAATTGAATTAAACGTTAAGTGCTACATATTCATCATTCTGTAACAGTCGTTTACTATAAGTTCCGCCGCATCTGGCCTGCTGAATTTTTTTGCCGCAGATGCCATTTTATAAAGTTCTCCGGCATGTCCCGCAAAATATTCAATTCTTTCAGCAAGCATTTTGCCGTTCAAATCCGTTTCCGTGATAATTTCCGCTGCGCCTGCATCGGAAAGCGCACGGGCATTTTTTGTCTGATGGTCATCGGCCGCAAACGGGAAGGGAATAAAAATTGCTCCTAGTCCCATGACCGTCACTTCCGCCACGGTAGTCGCGCCGGCCCTGCATATTATCAAATCCGCCTGACCGTACCGCTTTGCCATATCGTCAAAAAAAGGTTTTACAATGCAGGGAATCCCGTTTTGCGCATAAAAACCGGCAACCCTTTTTTCGTCCGAAGCGCCGGTCTGATGCACGAAGAGATATTTCTCTTTGGCTTTAATATGTGAAAGGGTCTCCCCAATTGCCATATTGATGCTGTGAGCCCCCTGGCTTCCCCCGAGGACCAGAACCGTAAAGGGCTTTTGATATCCGGAATCTGAGACGATATCCGCTTTTGCGGCATCTTTTGCAGTATCGAGGATTTCTCTTCTCAAAGGATTGCCTGCAACAAGTGTTTTCCCAAAAGCCGCCGGAAGTTTTGTTCCTTCAAACGAAATGTATATGCGGCCGGCAAAGCGGGCGAGAATCCGGTTTGTGATTCCGGGTATAATATTCTGCTCATGAAGGGCTGTTTTAACGCCGAGCAGCCATGCAGTGAGAATAACCGGGCCTGCAGAATAGCCTCCCACTCCGACCACAATATGCGGATTAAAGCCCTTTATTATTTTAAAAGACTCAAACATCCCTACCGGTATTTTGAAAAGTGATCTCATCGTTTTAAAGAATCCGCGGCCTTTTATTCCTTCCGCTGTAATGCTTTTATGATTAAAACCTGCTTTACCGACAGTTGATTTTTCAAAGGGATTTCCCGTTCCGACAAAGAGAATGCTGTTTTCGGGATCTTTTGCAATAAACTCCATTGCAATCGCAATTCCCGGAAAGAGATGACCGCCTGTACCGCCTCCCGCAATTATCACGCGCATTCCTTTCGCCTTTCGCCTCTATCAGTTGCCAGTCGCCAGTTTCCAGTTTCCGGTTGACCCCTGGCTCCTGACCCCTGATTCATGGCCCCTGGTCCCCGGCTTCCCTATGTTCATGAGTATTCCTATCGACGCCATGTTAACAAGAAGCGATGTTCCGCCGTAGCTTAAAAAAGGGAGGGTAAGCCCCTTTGTAGGTAAAATACCGAGTGTAACACCCATGTTGATACAAACCTGTATGCCTATTGCGGACGTAATGCCTGTTGCCAGGAATGCGCCGAAATTATCATCCGTATTTTTTGCAATTTTGATTCCTCTCCATAATATAAGAGCATACATTACAAGAATTATTAAAACGCCGAGAAGCCCCAACTCTTCCCCGATTACTGAAAAAATAAAATCTGTGTGGGGTTCGGGCAGGTAATAAAGCTTCTGATAACCTTTTCCTATTCCCGCGCCCCAGATTCCTCCTGTTCCGAAAGCCATTAAAGAATGAACTATCTGATATCCCTCGTCGGCAGGATATTGCCACGGATCCCAGAAGCTCATCAGCCGTTTTACCCTGTATTCCGCGCTGACCATGTAGATGTACGCAAATGGAAGCAGCAGGAGTACCGACGGAATAAGGTGCAAAATCCTTACTCCTCCGACAAAAAGCATAACCCATGTTATGGCGGCCAGTATGACAACGGATCCGAAATCGGGCTGAAGAAACAAAAGGGCTGTGAATATCCCAAGGACAATGACATGCGGCAGAAAGCCTATGTAAAAGTTTGACAGGTTCTCGCCTTTTTTTTCAATGGAATATGAGAGGTATATAATCATTGAAAGACGGGCAAATTCGGAAGGCTGAACCGTGAATCCGCCGAAACGCAGCCACCTTGCGGAACCTCCCGCAGAATATCCCAGACCCGGTATAAATATCGCGCCGAGTAAAATGATCGCAAAGATGAGAAGGGGATAAGCCATTATTTTGAAATATTTGTATGGAAAATGCCTGAAACCCACCAATGCCAGCAGACCGGCTATTGCGAACAGAGCCTGCTTTTTTAAAAAGAAGTAATCTGTTCCGAATTTCTTGAAAGCAAGGACTGAGCTTGCGCTGTAAACCATTATTATTCCTATTGCGGTCAGCATAAGGACGGGGAACATGAGCTTAACGTCATAATACCCCATAGGTTTGTCTCCGGATATTAAAATTCTGCCGTCATGCCTCATAATCTGTTTCTCTTCATCTATTTCTCTTCAACGCTTCAACGGCTTTGCAGAAGATTTCTCCCCTGTGCGCATAACTTGTGAACATGTCAAAACTCGTACAGGCCGGGGATAAAAGAACTATGTCGCCTGCTGTTGCAGAATCGTGCGCCAGACCGACGGCATTCTCCATTGTACCTGCATAAACTGCTTCAACAATATCTCCGAGTACGGATTTTATCTCTTCCTTTGCTTCTCCGAGAAGGATCAGTTTTTTTACATGCTCCCGGACGGCATCCTTAAGAAGGCTGAAATTGACACCTTTGTTCCGGCCTCCCATAATCAGAACAACCGGTTTGCCGAACACCTCAAGCGCCTTGATAACCGAGTCGACGGTAGTGGCCTTGGAATCGTCATAATATTTTACCTCATTAATTTCCGCGACATGCTCGATCCTGTGTGGAAGGCCTCTGAATTTTTTCAGGGCACGCCTGATTCCAATCGGGTTTCCGCCTGCTGCAAAGGCTGCAAGAGTCGCGGCGGCGACATTCTCCATGTTATGTTTTCCCGGAAGATTTATTTCCGAAAAGCTCAAAGAGAAATTCGCTCCGGTATCTGAAGCCTGACCGGTTATTGCGTTATTCATGAAATTAACGGTTTTATTCAGATTAAAGATTATGCGGTCATCGGATACTATTGCGTATTCTTCATAATCCCTGGAATCAGAATCTTTGAAAAAAGGAAGTTTGCCGCACTTTATGTTCCCGCTTATCTGCAGGATATATTGATCCGAAGCATTGAAAACTGAAACGTCATTGCCTTTCTGGTTTTCAAAGATCCTTGCCTTTGACTTCACATAGGCTTCAAATCCCGGATAGCGATCGAGATGATCTTCCGTAATATTCAGCAAAACACCGACCCTCGGCCTGAATGTTTTTATTGTGTCGAGCTGGAAGCTGCTGATTTCGGCCACTACCACCTCTGCTCTGTTTCCGCTCTCGATATAATCAATAAGGGGTTTTCCGATATTGCCCCCGACAAATACCTTTAAACCCGATTCCTCAAGCATATTGCCGATAAGAGTTGTTGTTGTGGTCTTCCCGTTTGTCCCGGTTACGGCAACTATCGGCTCTTTAATGAATCTTGACGCAAGCTCGATTTCTCCCGTAACAATTGCGCCCCGTTCTGCGGCCCTTGTAACCGGCTCAATTGTATGCGGTACTCCCGGGCTTAAAACGATGAGATCGGCATCCTGGAAAGTTAAAGAACCATGCGTTCCAAGCTCAACATTAACCCCGATTGCCTGAAGCTTTTTTGCCGCATCATCAAGGTTTTTATCTTTTGAAGAATCCGAGACCGTGACCTGGGCGCCTCTTTTTTTTAAAAAAGCGGCTGTCGATATTCCCGTTTTTCCCAGACCTACTACAACTGTTTTTTTCCCGGATATTTCCATTTGTTCCTTAAAAGATCGAATTTCGGAATTCGAATATCGTACTTCGATGTCCGATGTCCGATATTCTGCCCCGCGGTTCCTGACCCCTGCCTCCCCGGCCCCTGACCCCTGATCCCTATCTCAATTTAAGCGTGCTTAAAGAAATAAGGGCAAGCGCAATCGCAATAATCCAGAATCTTACTATTACTTTAGGTTCCGGCCATCCTTTCAGTTCGAAATGGTGATGAAGGGGGGCCATCCTGAATATCCTTTTTCCTTTTGTCATTTTGAAGAATCCCACTTGAAAAATCACCGAAAGAGCTTCGATTACGAATAACCCTCCGACAATGACAAGCAAAAGTTCCTGTTTTGTTATAACTGCAATCGTACCGATAACAGCGCCCAGAGACAATGAACCTACATCGCCCATAAAAACCTGCGCCGGGTATGCATTAAACCAGAGAAAGCCGAGACCTGCTCCTGCAATGGCTCCGCAGAACACCGTTATCTCGCCGCTTCCCGGCACGTAATTGATCTGAAGGTACTCGGCGATTTTGACATGTCCCGTAACATAGGCAAAGATCATGTATGTTCCCGCCGTGATAATCGCCGGCCCTATGGCAAGGCCGTCAAGTCCGTCGGTAAGATTAACCGCATTTGAAGTTCCCACAATAACAAGCGCGGCAAAAAGTATGTAGAACAGACCGAGGTCGGGTGAAAATTTCTTGAAAAAAGGGAATGTCAGAGTGTCTGGAAAATCAGGGCACAGGTAGATTAACGTCCCCACAACGAGAGCGAGAAGCGACTGCATGGTAAATTTTTGCAGTGCGCTTAAGCCCTTGTTCTCTTTTTTTACCTGCTTCAGGTAATCATCCGCAAACCCGATGGCGCCGTACCCTGTGATAACCAGCAGCAGTATCCATATGTAATAATTGGTGAGATTGCACCAGAGTAAAGTTGATACTGTGATTGAAAAGACAATAAGGGTTCCGCCCATGGTCGGTGTGCCGGTTTTCTTCAGGTGAGCCTGGGGGCCGTCTTCCCTTATGTACTGGCCGATCTGCATATCGGCAAGCCTGCGTATAACCCACGGCCCAAGAAGAAAACAGATCAGAAATGCGGTTAAAACGGCATATATTGTCCTGAATGTAATGTATCTGAATACATTAAAAACAGAAAATGTCGTATGAAGCGGATATAATAAATGATAAAGCATCCTCTTATTCTCCCGCCCATTCTTTCAGTTTTAATACGATCTTTTCCATTCTCATGCCCCTTGAACCCTTGACAAGCACCCAGTCTTCGGGTTTAAGCCGGCCTTTCAGATCGTTGACAATATCTTCATGTGACCCGGTGAAGACGGCAGAAGGCTCCATACCGTTTCCCACAGCCCCTTCCGCGATCTTTCCGGAAAATTCTCCAACGGCATAAAGCCTTGCAATGCCGGATTCCGCAGAAAGTGCGCCTATTTTGCGGTGCATCGCTTCCGAGTGCGTTCCAAGTTCAAGCATGTCGCCTGCCACAAGAATTCCACGTTTGTCGCCCTTAAGCCCGGCAAGTGTTTTTATGGCAGCCTCCATCGAGCCTGGATTCGCATTGTAGGAATCGTCAATAACGGTGATTCCGTTCTGCATGGTAAATATATTCATCCTTCCTTTTACAGGACTGAAATTTTCCAGGCCGGCTTTGATATCGCATGCGTTCAGCCCGAGAAGATATCCGACGGAGGCCGCCGCAAGAGCGTTCGACACCATGAATCTCCCCGGGACAGGGAGATTAACCGTTATCGACTCTTCGGGAAGCCTGAGCATAAATGAAGTCGAAGTCCCCTTTGCCTCGACCGACAACGCCCTTATCAAGGCATTCTCCGAATGTCCGAAGAGAATCACGTTTCCTGCTGTTTTTTGAGCTAGACGCATGACTCTTTCGTCATCGGCATTGAGTATTGCGGTTCCGCCGGGCGTTATACCCTCAAGGAGTTCTCCTTTCGCGTTCATGACCCCTTCAATGGAATTGACTCCTTCAAGATGTGCCGGACCGATATTTGTTATTACGCCGATGTCGGGCCTGCATATTCGGGCAAGCCGGGCTATTTCGCCGGGATGATTCATGCCGAGCTCAACCACGGCCAGTTTGTGAATCGGGCTTAGTTTAAGAAGCGTCAGCGGCAGGCCGATCTCATTGTTCAGATTGCCGGTTGTTGAAAGAAGATCAAAATGGCGGGAAAGAATTGAGCTTGTCATCTGCCTTACGGATGTCTTGCCGTTTGAGCCTGTTATCGCGACAACCGAAACTCCCGCCCTTATCCTGTTATAAGCCGCGAGATCGCCCAGCGCTTTTACGGTATCTTCGACCGCGACACAAAGCACACCTTCCTTTTCCCATTTGCCGCAGGGAAGCCGTTCAATATATTCCCTGCCGGCAATCAGGCCTTTTATGCCCTTATCGATCACCTCGCCGGCAAAGGCGTGTCCGTCATGAGAATTCCCTTTTATTGCGACAAAAAGTTCACCGGGAGATATTGTCCTGGAGTCAATGGAAATGCCGGTAAATGAGCGGATGGCGCCCCCGGAAACGGCAACACCGTTTGTCGCTTCAATTATCTCTTCTGTTCTCCATGGGAACGGCTGTTTTGCCGAATTCGCGGATGAAACGGCAAGCTTTGCCTCCTGCCTGTCGTCAAACGGGATGGTATTCTTCCCGATTATCTGGTAAGTTTCATGTCCTTTTCCGGCTATCAGCACGATATCGCCTTCCCGGGCGGTTTTTATGGAAAGATATATCGCTTTCTTCCGGTCAGGTTCTACTGCATATCCCCGTTTATTAAAAAAAGGCGTCAGGTCTTCCGTCTCATAGCGGTGAATTTTGTTTTGGCTGATACCGGCTGATATCTGACTTATGATTTCAACAGGATCTTCTGTTCTCGGGTTGTCGGATGTAATGACCGCAAGGTCGGAAAGAGTCGCGGCTATTTCACCCATCAACGGCCGTTTTGTTCTGTCCCTGTCCCCGCCGCATCCGAAAACGGATATAAGCCTTCCTTTTGTCATCGGCCTTAAGGATAGAAGAACGTTTTTGAGGGCGTCGGGAGTATGTGCGTAATCTACATATACAGACACGCCTGAATCGCTGTTTATTCGTTCAAGCCGGCCGGGAATGACTGAAACCGATTCAATTCCTCTTTTTATTGTTTCAGGAGAAATACCCAGTCCTGAAGCGGTTCCGGCGGCACACAGGATATTTTCAACATTGTGTTTTCCCACAAGATTTGATTTGACTTCAAAAGCTCCCTGTGGAGTCGAAATTGAAGCTTTGATTCCTTCCACACCAGGAATGAAATCGGTGCAGGAGACTGTGCATTCGGCATATGAACCGGTTGTTATGCATCTGTTTTTAAGAGCGCCCGCAAGTTCTTTACCTCTTTTATCATCGCAGTTAATTACCGCAAAAGCCTTTTTATTTTTAGGCCCTGAAAAAAGCAGTTCGGTAAAAAGTTTTTTCTTGCATATCCAATAGGTCTCCATATCTTTATGATAATCAAGGTGATCCCGGGTAAGATTTGTAAAAACGGCCGCATCGAAAAAGCAGCTCTCGATTCTGAAGAGGTCAATGGCATGGGATGAGACTTCCATTACAACATGGGTTATGCCCTCTTTTTTCATTTCGGAAAGAATCCTCTGAAGATCAAGTGATTCCGGCGTTGTTACGGGGTTTGGAAAAGTTTTTCCCGAAAAACGGTAATTGATTGTGCCGATGACGCCGGCTTTGAAACCGGCCGCTTTAAGGATGCTTTCAACCAGGTATGTTATGGTGGTTTTCCCGTTTGTTCCGGTAATGCCGATTAACACAAGTTTCCCGGAAGGGTTGCCGTAATATTTTGCCGCTATACTTCCAAGAGCCTTCCTGGTGTTGCCGACCTCAATTATTACAGAATTTTTCTGCATCGGTTTTTGTACTACTATGGCTGACGCGCCCCTTGCTATTGCCTCGTCGACAAAGTCGTGGCCGTCCGCCGCATGGCCCTGAATCGCGACAAAAAGGCCTCCCGGCCTGACATCCTGCGCCCTGTAATGAACCGAGCCGATGTCTGGGTCCGGAGAAAAAACCGCGTTTATGAGATTTGACAGCTTCACCCTGGTAACCTGCTCCTTATGCCGTTTTTGGCATCTATATGACTACTTTATTTTTTTCCAGCGGCTTTGATACCGTCAGTCTGTCGTTTTTTCTGTTTTTCGGCGGTACATTCAGGTAAGTAAGCGTTTCCTGCGCGATTTTACTGAAAGCGGGAGCAGCGACAATGCCGCCATAGTGACTTTTCGTCGGCTCATCTAAAATAACGAGAACTGCTATTTCAGGATTTTCAACAGGAGCAAATCCGACGAAAGAAGAAATGTATTTGCCTTTCGCATATACTCCCTTTTCATTGATTTTCTGGGCGGTTCCGGTTTTGCCGCATACCGTGTATCCTTCAAGAGCCGCATTAAAGCCGGTCCCGTCTTTGGTGATTACCGACATTAATATCTTTTTCACGGCATCAGCCGTTTCGGATGTGATTGCCTGCCGGACAGGCTCAGGTTCAAAACGTTTTACCGTCCGGCCTCTTTGATCCAGTATCGCCTGAACAATAAACGGCTTCATTAAAACGCCGTCATTGGCTATTGCAGAAACTGCGGAAACAAGCTGGAGTGGTGAGGCCGAAATTCCCTGACCAAAAGATATGGCGCCGGCGTCAATTGCGCTCCATTTTTTATACGGGATCAGAGTGCCCTGCGTTTCACCGGGGCAGTTGATTCCTGTTTTATCGCCAAACCCAAAATCTTTAAGGGTTCTGTAAAGAGCTTCGGATCCTGTTTTTTTCCCGATTTTATATGCTCCGATATTGCTTGAGTATTTGACTATATCCTCAAGAGATAGCCATCCGTACGGATGTGTGTCGTGTATAATATCCTTTCCGATCTTGTATTCCCCGTTTTCACAGTAAAAGACAGTGTTCGGAGTGCAGTTGCCGCGCTCTATTGCCGCTGCGACGGTAAAAATTTTCATTGTTGAGCCCGGCTCAAAGGGATCTGTTATGGCCCTGTTCCTCCACAGGTTCCTGTCGAATTTTTCATAAGAGTTAGGATTTAATAAAGGATAGTGTGCCATGGCCAGAATAGCGCCTGTTCGTGGCGCCATGATAACTGCTATTCCGGATTTTGCCGAGTTATCCGCCACTGCTTCCTGTAATGCTTTTTCGGTTATGTACTGGATTGCCTGGTCTATTGTGAGCACCAGATTTCTGCCGCTGTAATCGGCTTCCTCTGTTTTTTCTGCATTAAATCCCTGGCCGAGGGCGTCTTTCAAAACCATGAATTCACGGTCTGAGCCTTTCAACTGGGCATCGTAATAGAATTCAATGCCTTCAAGTCCGTTGCCGTCCATGCCGGTAAAACCTATTGTTTGCGCCGCAAGTGTTTTCTGCGGGTAAAACCTGCTGTGTTCGGACAGGAAGCCTATGCCTTCCAGGTTCAGGCTCTTTACGGCGTATACTTCATTTGGTGTTGCCTGACGTTTTATCCAAACGAACGGTTTATCGGAAAAAAGCTTTCTCTTGAGAAGATTTGCATCCATATCAAGCGCTTTTGCGACAGCTTTTACCGCGGCAATCTTATTTAATATCCTGGGAGGGTATGCAGAGATTGATGTTACATTGATTGATACCGCCATTTCGCGCAAATTCGCATCATAAATCGTTCCCCGTTTGCCTGATTCCTTAAAAGGTCTTTCATACTGATCGGAAGCTTTTTTAGCGAGCCACGAACTCTGATAAATTTGCAGATACCCGGCTTTTGCGCCGATGAGTGCAAGGCAGACCGCAAATAAAATGCCGACGCCGGTTATTCGGAGTTTTATATATTTTGATTTGGCGGTGTTCATGGGATTATGATCACCTGTCCCGGTTTCGGCATAATAAGACCAAGCTGCTGTGTTGCAATCTTTGCTATTCTCTTGGGAGATTTCAGGCGTGCAATCTCGATCTTAAGATTCTTCTGCAAAGCTGTTAGTTTTAAATTTTTATCCGTTTCTTTTGATATTTCATAGCCTGTTTTAACGCACTGAACTCTGCACCATGTGTAAATAAAAAGCTCCGATATGAACAAAACCATGATGATGGTCCATAATCCTGTGCGCCTGAGCCCGGTTTTTTTATTTTTAATATTTTTTTTCAATTACTGATAATCCTGCTGCGCCGTTCTGCCGCCCTCAGCTTCGTGCTTCGCGCCATCGGATTCGCAATTATCTCTTCTGTGCCGGGACGCAGGGCTTTTTTATTCAATATCCTGAACAGTCTGGTCTTATTGCAAACACACTTTGGAAACCCGGGAGGGCAAACGCATTCTTTTTCCATCTCTTTTATTTTCCGTTTTACGATTCTGTCTTCAAGAGAATGAAATGTTAAAACACAAAGACGACCTTCAGGGTTTAATAATTCCGATACATTCTCCATAAATAATGAAAGCATTTCGAGTTCCCTGTTGACGGCGATTCTTAAAGCCATGAATACCCGCGTCGCAGGATGAATTTTTTGCTTACTCTGCGCTTTCCTCGGTATTGAACTACAAACGATTTCCGAAAGGTGTGCGCTTGTTCCTATACGTGCCGTTTTCCTTGCTTTTGCAACATTGCGTGCAATATTTCTTGCCCAGCGTTCTTCTCCGTAATCCTTAAAAAGCTTTTCGAGGCTTGTTTCATCCAATTCGTTAACCAGATCTTCTGCCGTTGTATCGGATTCGGTATCCATTCGCATGTCAAGAGGCTCTTCTCTTCTGAAACTGAACCCTCTTCCGCTTGAATCAATTTGATGAAGCGACAGCCCCAGATCAAGCAAAATGCCGTCTACTTTTGAAATGCCGGACTCTGAAAGGAAATCGGAGAGGTGAACGAAATTGCCGTGAAAAAGACGGATATTTGAAAGGTGTGGCTTTAATACATTTTTTGCGTTTTCAATTGCATCCTTGTCCTGATCAATGCCTATCAGCAGACCGTCAGGCTTGATTTTTTCACAAATGGCCATTGCATGGCCGGAGCCCCCCAGTGTGCAGTCCGCATAAATCTTTCCCGGCTTGCAGTCAAGATAATGAATAACCTCTTTTGTCATGACGGGGATATGATAAGTCTGCATTAATCAGATTCCTAATTTCGCAATTTCGTTTCTTACATCCTCCTTTTTGCTGTCTTTTTCCAGCTGATCTATTTCCACATTCCAGCTTTCAACAGACCAGATTTCAAAATGATCAAGGGCTCCGACAAGCACTATATCTTTTTCAAGCTTTGCATATTGCCGCAGGGCGGGAGGCACAAGAATCCTGTCCTGTTTATCGCAAAAGCATTCAAATGCTCCGCCGATGAATATTCGCCTGAAACGGCGCATGCTTTCGCTTTTTTCCGCAAGAGACAGAATTTTATTTTCTATCTTTTTCCATTCTTCGGAAGTATATGCATAAAGGGTTCCATCCATCCTTGAAATAACGACTCCGTCACTCTCTCCGTTTCTAATTATGTCCCGGAATCTGGAAGGAATTATTACGCGGCCTTTTGAATCTATTGTATGAGAAGAAGTTCCCCTGAACATATTTTCACCATAATTATGCACGTTTATCCAGATAAAACCACTTTGAACCACTTTGTTGCATATAAATGATACAAATTTATATGTGTGTCAAGAAAAAAATAAGACTCTTGCAATTATTTTTATAATAATTTATTCATGTTAAAACAATTTTAATTGATGATTTTAATTGTGGAGTTTTGTGGATGTGTTTTGTAACGACTCAGGAGTCAGGGGTTACTGAAAAAGATGAACGTCCAACATCGAACGTTGAGCATCGAATTTATAATGGAAAAGATGAACGTAATCTTTCAAAACCTTATTCGATAATGGCTGTTTGCTTTTCATTCGATATTGGACGTTCGATGTTGGATGTTCATCTTTCAAAACCTTGTTCGATGTTCGATGTACGACATTCGAAGTCCGATGTCCGATATTCGATATTCGATTAAATTGACAGGATATGGAAGGTCTGATATATGCAGTAAAGTTAAGAAATTGGGATCAGCTTCAATAATCCAGGAGGAGGCATACGTTGTCCCGTTTTAAAGAAACTACTTCAACCGAAAAGCTGCTTGATTTCATTCGTAATAAAAAGGTTGATACAGCTCCCCCTTCTTTGGATGTATCTGACATTGACTCGCAGGAAAAAGAAGCCCCAGGCGCCTCATTTAAAACTGTGTCAGAAAAAGGACCGGTAAATGTTGGTATTGATATCAGTCATGAATACCTGACGTTGGTCAAAACAACAAAATTGGC
Organism: Desulfobacterales bacterium; assembly: GCA_030689795.1. Classification (GTDB taxonomy): domain Bacteria; phylum Desulfobacterota; class Desulfobacteria; order Desulfobacterales; family RPRI01; genus RPRI01. Next base: position 16,914 of record JAUYEO010000371.1, read on the forward strand.
TGATAAGAGTTGGGCCTTTCTTGGCTATAAGAGCATATCGCTTACCCACATAAACTCTAAAAAATCAGCTGAGTTTATCAATTTTATCAAATCCGAACTGTACAATTTTTTTGGAACTGATAAAGACGTGAATCTATGGGCGAATATGTCCGCCGCGCGTGTTAATGTGCGTCATTTGAAAATCCCCAAAGTACCAAAAAATCAAATCGAAAATACCATATCCTGGGCAATTAAAAAGGAAACTCCCTTTGATGATAAGGATACGAGCCTGGATTTTGAAATTCTGGGAGAGATTACAGAAGAGAACCTCCCCAAACTGTCAGTTATTGCTTTCACGGCCCCCACGGATGAAGTCAAAGAGACAAAAAAAATTTTTTCAGAAATCGGTTTGCCGTTAACCGGAATATCCATCGCGCCTTTTGCAGTTCAAAACATATTAAAAATAATACAGATTCCTGCCCATGAAGGCACCGTTGCATGTCTGTTCATCGGTAATGATTTTTCACGTATTGATATTTATGCCGATGGAAAACTTGTTATGACGAGGGGCATCAGGGCCGGAATCAAAAGCATGATTGAAGCATTGATGGAGAAGGTTTCAGATGAATCAGAGGAGCCGGAAGAATTGTATGAAATGGAAGGGACAAGATCCATGGCAATGGTTCAGGGGGTTAGAAAAGCGCTCTTGAGCCTCAGTCCCGACTCTCCACCTTTAACGGAAAAAGATATCGGCTTTACGCTTACAGAAGAAGAAAAATTCAAGGCCATTACACTTTCATTAGAGAGGGTGGTCCGGCAGGTAGAAAGGACTTTTGAATATTATACGACAACCCTCAAGTATGACAGGGTTGATAGAATTTACGTATCCAGTGTAATGAATGTTTACATGCCCATTGTAAAATATGTGGGTGATCAACTGGGTATCGAAAGCGATGTTCTTGATCCTGTCAAATTTCAACTTCACGGTTTTGAAGGCTATGCTGAAAAGATCTGTGTTTCGGATAGGGTTGCTCTCATTCCGGCTCTGGGCCTTGCGCTTTCAGATAATGAATACACGCCTAATCTGTTGTTTAGATTCAAAGACAAGGAAAAACTTGCTAATACTTTACGAATTACAAATGCTGTCTTTGCGTTCTTGATACTTGTCGCACTCATTTGCGGAAGTGTTTTCTTCTATCAAAGTCTAATAATCAATCAAAAGAAAGCTGCGATTGTAAAACTCGAAGGACGCTTGTTGCAGTACGAGCCTCGCGCTGACCAGAGTACAATATCCCGGATGGTTGACGGGTTAAAACAGCAACAACGGATAAGCAAAGCTTACGGTGAAAGGTACCTCGGAATGGCGGTCATCAGTGAGTTATCTTCATTGACCCCGGCAAATATCCGCCTCATTAATCTGAAGGCTAACCTGGGAAGCGCTGCTCCGGACGAAGAACCTCTGAAAAAAGATAAAAAGGAAGCCGGAAAAAGTGAAGTAAAAAATCTGACTCTTGAAGGCCTGGTTTTTGGTGATCGCGGCGCACTCGAATCCTCACTGGGAAGCTTTATCATGAAGCTGAAGGAGTCTCCAATGTTCCGGCAAATCAGCATTCAGAAAAACAGCATTGAACCTTTCAGAAGGGACGACGTTCTGCATTTTATAATAGAAATAAAACTGGCGGTTTCGTAAAAAAAGCGAAGACTCGCCACTAAGACACAAAGACACAAAAACAATTCTTAGTGCCTTAGAAATAATTTTCTGCGCGTTTCTACCCCTCAAGGGGGTACTAAAAGAGTGGCAGAAAATTATTTCGTGAAGGCACTTACACCCCTCAAGGGGGTACTGAAAAGAGTCCCGTTTATCGGGGTTAGTGTCTTCGTGGCTTAGTGGCTGCAAAACGAACGACAAACGACGAATAACGCACCATCAAGAAACGGGGTGGAATTCAATTATGTATCAAAAATTAAGAATGATGATGATTCCAAAGCAGACTTTGACTAATATGACAATATGTCTTGCAGGATTACTGGTGATCGTGCTTGTTGGAATCATCCCAAATATTATATCCTCTGTGAGTCTTGACAGGAAGATAAATAGTGTAAACTTCCAGCTTGAAGAACAGGACAAGCTTTATCCGGTCGCTCAATTGTTGAAAAAAAACGCTCAACAAAAGGTATTAACTGCTTTACCCTTTCCCGCAAGGGATAAACTTTCACGGAAATTAATTGATTTATTCCCCACGACCTTCAAGGATATGGCAAAAAAGGCCGGCATGGATGTGATATCAATTTCTCCGGATATTAATTCCCTGTCTGATAATTCCAATTTTCTTATTATTAATGCGGTGGTAAGTGGTGATTTTTTTAATTTTCGTAAATTATTGATCAATCTTGGTGAGATACCCTATTCAGAGCGTGTAGAAGAAATACAGATCCAGCAAAATCAGGATATCATGGAATTTAAAATGAAAATCCGGCTGGCTCTTGCATAGGGACCAGTCGTCAGTCATCAGTAATCAGTAATCAGGGGTTTTAATGCCGAAACTGACAAGACAGCAAATCATAATAATTTCAATAATGGTTGTTGCAATCTTATACGGCGCATATGATTTTTTTATCGTTCCGGGAACAAAATCCGTCTCCTTCGATGCAGGAAAAAAACCGGCGGAACTGGCAGCTTTTGCTGCTGATGTCACGGCGAACATGACAAAAGGATCTCTTTCGACTGCTGACGCCTACGCAATAAACCGCGCTGAAACAGAATGGACGCGAGATCCGTTTTATGAAAAAAAATCTTTCCGGGATTGGA
>JAUYEO010000375.1 GCA_030689795.1 Desulfobacterales bacterium
AACCATCCGGGCAAATCTCCTTTTTAAGGCTGTTCCCATGAAGATCTAAAATATAAATTTCATTGAATGTTTTCATCAGCGACCGGCGCATGCCCCTGAATGTGGGATTATCCAGGTAACTGTGGTTGGTAATAAGCCCTATAAGTCCTTCACCTGATTGATCGATTTTCCACTGAGAAAATCTGATAAATTTCACATAATCATCCTGAAGCCATTTCGGATTTTTTTCGCCAAGAGGTTTGTCGTCAACCTTAAAATAGACTTTTATTTCCTGTGATATCCAGTCGCCGATATTTGTGGAATGTCCGGAGTATGGCGGGTTTCCAAGAACAACTAATATCTGTTGCTGCTTTTTTACTATCCCGGCAAGATGAGATTCTTCTGCAAGCGATGACATGCCCGGAAGCGATGTTTCCGCCAGCTCTTTCATATCGAGAGTGTTTGTCAGGAATAATTTGAAGCGGTCGTCTTTTTGAAGCTTATACCCCAGTTCCTCAAGCAGAAAAGACATTTTAAGATGCCCTACGGCATAAGGCGCCATCATAAGCTCGAAGGCGTAAAAGTTCTTAAGAATATGATCACGGATAAATTTATCCTTGCTGCCTTCGCCGTATCTGGCAACAAATTCTTCTGCTGCCAATTTGGCAGTCTCGGCTAAAAAGGTAAGAGTCCCTGCCGCAGGATCAAGAACGGTAACCGAATCGCTTGCAAATCCATCTTTACGACCAAAAACAGTTTTTAAGATTTCATGCAATGATTTGACAATATAATAAACTACAGGTTCGGGAGTATAATAGACGCCGCGCTTTTCGCGAGTTGCAGGATCATATTCGGCAAGGAATGTTTCATAGAAATGAACTATCGGGTCACTGCCTTTGCCTTCATGGTAAAACCTGCGCAAGATATTATTAACATCCGCAACCGCAAGAACGTCGGAAATATCATCAACAACCCACTCCAATTGGGGCGGAAGCTCTTCCAAAGAAATAAAACGGAAGACATCTCTTAAAATACCGATTGTGCGAGGGATATTGTCAAAGGCGAGTTTCCTTGTAAATGTTTCATCCGCCCTTGTCCTGGCAGCAAATAAACCGTATGTAATGGTCTGCGAATATAAATCCGCAAAATCTTCTTTGGATAGTCCTGCAATAAGGAACTGATTGAACGCCTCATAAAATCCCAAGATTTTTCCATGCCCCGCTCTTTCTTCTTCCCATAATTGGTTAGTAATGACTTCGTCTTTTAAGAAACGTGTGCGTTTTGCAAGCTCTACTGCAAGGGTTTTTGCATCATAGGCTTTAGGCAAAGAGAACGAAAAATACTTTTCAAGCAACCTGAAAAAAGCATCCTCTTTCTCAACCGGAGGAACTTTTTTCAACTGGTAAACGATAAACGGCCTCCCGATCTGAACACTTTCAACAAAATTACCGTTGATATAAAGCCTGAATTCAAAAAAATTGGTTAAAATCAGATTGGGAAATGTGGAGAGATACCTTTTCACCTGGCCGGATGATTCAATTGCGGCAAGATTGTGAATGGAAATATCTTTTGCTTCAATATAGCCCGTGATGTGCTGCCTGCCGTCCCATATTCTGAAGTCGGGATTTCCGGCTTCGGTCTTCTTCGGCAGAACCGTCACATGGATGTTTTTTTTCCCGACGCTTTCAGCATAATCGTTAAGAAGGCTTTCGAGTGAGGAATAATAGCTCTCCTCTCTTGCATCACCCTGCATGTAGATTGCGTGCAGCCGTTTGAGATATGTTTTCAGCATGTTGACCCGCCCTCAATTTAAATTCCTACATGTTTTCTGCGGCAGAGACCGTCCTGTCTCCCAGAATATTGACATAACCGCCCATCTCGTTGTCGTACCATCCGTATATCACCGCCTGGGTGACCGGTATGTTTATGATCTTCTGCTTCAGGGTCGCGATTATATTCTTCTCTATGCCGGGGACTTTTTCCAGATCTATGGTGACTTCAGCCGTCCTGGTATGTGTTTCATGGCCTTCGATGAGAACGGCTACACCCGGCATCCCTATTATGTCACACGAGACATTCTGCTTGTCCGAATATACGAGATATCCTTTGGGATCATCGGCTGCGGCTTGTTTGTACGTATCGTTTATCATCTCCCTTCTTATCGACTCTCCTGAAAGCTCCTCCTGGAGATTAAGAACCAGTATGATAAGTGAACCCGTGCTGGTCGGAATCCTCACGGATTCTGCAATAAAGCCTATCTGTTTCATCTCGGGAATCACCAGCCTGAGAGCTTTTGCCGCGCCTGTTGACGTAAGTATGATGTTGTTCATCACGCTTCTGTTTTTTCTCAAATCTGTTGCGCCCGTTTTGGGAAGGCGGTCCAGAACCTCCTGTGAGCCGGTAACCGCATGCACTGTCGCCATGGAAGCGGAGAGGATTCTCTTTGAGCCGAAGTAATTTATCAGGGGTTTTATCATGTGCGCAAGGCATGTAGTGGTGCATGATGCGCCGGATATTATCTTGTGCCGCCTCGGATCATAATCGTTCGCATTAATCCCCATAACGGTTGTAATCGCATCCTCAGGCATGGCCTTTCCTTTGTCTCCTATATTAAAGGGAGCTGAGACTATGACTTTCCCGGCCCCCGCCTCAAGATGCCCCCTTACCGAGCCCCGGTTGTGATCGGGAGGAAGTGTCGGATCAAGAAACTGCCCTGTTGTTTCGACAACCAGCTTCACGCCATGGTCGCTCCATCCGATTTCAGCCGGGTTTCTGGAAGCCAGCAGGAATCTGATTTTCACCCCGTCGGCAACTATAGTTTCGTTTTTTTCATCTATGTCGCTTATGACGGAAGAGGCCTTTTGCCCGTATAAAAAGGAATGAAGAGACCCGTACGTCGAATCCGTTTCAAGGTACTGCGCTATGTCATATATCGATGTCCCGGCTTCACGACCTACGTTCACAGTGATTTCATCAAAAAACTTCCTCCCTACATGATGCCATACCGTGAGCTTTCCGATCCTTCCGAAACCGTTTATCCCCAGCCTGAAACCTTTCCCCTTCCCCTTTGAATCCATTTTTCTTCCCCCGTTAGGAGCCGTTACGAAATAACCTGTACTTTTTTTGATCCTTTCGTTACGGCTCCTTATGCCGGTTACAGCATCCAAATGTTTAAGTTATTTTTTATCGACGGCTTACAGGTTTTCTTTTATTCCTATCAGTCCCTGATATACCGAGCCCTCCTGACCGTCAATGCTTATGTAATCTCCCGATTTAAGGGATACATTCCCGAAGCGGGCTGCCTTTTTTATCTCGTCGCAGACAAGATTGCCGCAGCCCACAACGCAAGTTTTTCCGAGCCTGTGAGCCACAACGGCCGCATGCGACGTCAGCCCGCCCCGTGCCGTAAGCAGGCCGTCCGCCGCATGAATTTCCCTTATGTCATCCGGTACGGTGTCGCTTCTCAAGAGAATCAGCGGCATTTCGGGTTCCCTGAGTCTTAAGCTATTTATCTCTTCAAGGCTGAAAACAATCTTTCCGCTCATGGCGCCCCCGCTCACTCCTATTCCATGCCCTAAAAAGTCCTTCTCTTCATTATTGATAAAATCGAATGCCAGGGCTTTCTTATGTTCCCGCATCGCCATATCCCTTGTCTGAAGGAGATACAACTGGTCTCTTGAAGGTCCTTCAAATGTGAACTCCACCTCCTGGGGACTCCATCCCTTTTCATATATCAGTTCTTTTGCCCACTCCCTCAGCGCCGTATAAATATCGGGAAAATGAGTCTCAAGGGTTATATCCGTTTCCCTCTTTTCAATCTCCTGCTGGAATACTGAAATCGGAAGTGTCCTTACCAGCCCGGAAACGACGTCTTCTCCTTGATTCTCCAGTGTAAAATCGCCCCACAGCCTGAGAGTATCTCCGGACCACCTCGGATTATGCGTAAAGAAGACGCCTGTGCCTGATTTCCTGGAAATATTCCCGAATACCATGGCCTGTATCGTTACGGCCGTTCCCCAGTCATCTGATATCACCATTATCTTCCTGTAGGCTTTTGCCTTGGAAGACTCCCACGAATCAAAGACCTTGTTGATTATCACCCGAAGCTGGTCAAAAGGGATATCCGGAATATCTATCCCCGAATCTATTATCAGAGCCTTATATGTGAGCGCCAGCTCTTTCATCTGAGCGCCGGTAAAATCCTTTTTGTAAGGAACGTCGCTTTTCTGCTTGAACTCGCCGATGAGAGCGTCAAAGCGGTCTCTCTCAAGGTCAAAGGCCATTCCATAACCCTGAAGGAACCGCCTGTAATTATCCCAGGCAAACCATGCATTACCGGTCTTTGAGGCAATGCCTGCCGCTATCTTTTCATTTATGCCTACGTTTAAGAAAGAATCCATCATGCCCGGCTGTGAAATTGAAGAGCCGCTCCTTACCGAAAGAAGCAATGGATTAAAAGGATCCCCGAATGTTTTTCCCGTAATTTTTTCAAGTGAAAAAATATTGTATTCGATCTGCTCCTTGAAATTCTGCTCCGCAGGAGGATAGCTGTCTATAATCTCCCTGCAGCGGAAAACCTCCGTGGTTATTATGAAGCCCGGCGGGACCGGCAGGCCGTACTTCCTGAGCTTAACCATGTTAAGCCCTTTATTTCCAAGATAAATGATCCCTGAAACCTTTCCCTTCGCAACGTCTATCGGCGTCATTGCGATATGTGGATCATAGTTCAAAAGGAGGCGGAGCCTGTACTTGCTAAGTCTTTCAGACTGGTCGAAAAGGATGCCGAGTATCCGGCTCAAAAAAAGATCGAGCTGCTGAAGTCCCAGCGAAAGGGTTATCCTTTCCCTGAAGAATATTTCAGAGATCCTGTGCCTGAGTTTTTCGGGATCGATCACGGATTCCCTGGGAAGATACTTGGGCAGAATCCAGTCAATCTGCCCGCTTGAAAGGATGCGGTTTAAATTCCGCTCATGGATATTGTTGTAATAATCATTTATTATATTCTTTACGGCCTGGGCGAATCCTTTAAAGATGTCGAGGTGCTGTGTGAATGTAAATCCCCTTACCTCCAGCGAATCCTGAAGAAATTCAAGCTGTTGCTCAAGCTCGAAGGAGGAAATACCGTCAAGCTTCAAAGCCTTCTCGAAAAGCCTCAGCCTGTCGTGAATCTGGAAAAAGGTAGCCTTGGTTATGAGAGTAAGATCGATTTTCTCGACAAGCTCTTCAAAAAGAACATTGATCAGGGATTCAAGGCGGAAAGCGAGCCCCAGGGCATCGAATTTTTTTTCGTGATAACTTCCGTACATGGAAGGAATATCAAGGGCAAAATGCCTTTTTTTGTAAATATCCTCCCTGGCTTCATAAGAAAGCGGGGACAATATAAGGCTCTTTAATGAATCAAGGCAATCGAGCAGCTTGTAAAGTTTCTTCTTTGAATCAGGTTCGGAAAGAGCTTCCTTTATCCTCGACACCTCAGGGAAGGCCCCTTCATCAAGCCTCGCAAGATAGTTGTCCATTTCGACAAAGTCGAGATTGTACTTGTGGTGCAGGAGCTGGAAAAAAATAACCGCGAGCCTCACCCTCTCCCTGTCGCTCCCGGATACTTCGCCGATATCGCCAAGGAGACTCTCCAGTCTATCCTCCCCTATCCCGGCAAGATCGTCAGGAATAACAACACCTTTTTCTTCGAGCTTTGAAAATGCCTTAAAAACGCCGTCGATGTACGGCCCTGTTGATTCAATCCTGGCGTATATGGCGGGAGGAACAAAAGGTTCAACATATCTCCTGTCCCTTGTTTTCCAGAAATTGAGGGTGGCCTCCATGAAGCATATCGTCCTGTTGCTGCTTTCAACATGGCTTTGTTTCCTTAAGCAGTGTATTAGAACATCTTTCCTTGCCGTAATTTCATCAAGCATGGTCGAGATGTCCCGTAATTTGCCTTCGGCTCCGATATCGTTGAAATAAACAGGAAACAGCCTGGCAAGCTGTTTGGCCAGATTATAAACAGGCCCTATATCGCTGTTTAAAAAGCGCGTGATATCCCTGGGGAAGAGATCCGTATCCCTGATAAATACCCCGCACATTGCAAGGTTGACAACAAGGGCGGAAAGAAGCCTTGTCGACCATTTCGGTTTAAGCTCGATTATCTCAAGCCATGTTCTTATGTTCTGAATATGAGCGCTGTTAACCTGTATCTGCCGGTCATTTCCGACACCTTTTACCATAGGAGCATGAAAACCGAGATCTATTACCGAATCTATAAAAAAGTTCACGAGCTCTATATCGCCGGTTCTGTATACTCCTTTCCCCATGTTAAGAATACAGTTCAGAGCCGTTTTCGGATACCTGCTCGTACGCTCTTTTAAAACCGTAAATGTCTGCCGTATAAGCTCCTGGACATTCCTGTATTTCTCGTGAGCGATAATCCACTCGAGCGTCCTGTTTATTTCAACAAGAGTTTCTTCGTGTATCATCGAGAGCCCGGATATATTCATCACATGCAGAAGGAAAAGCAGCTTATACTGATATCCCCGGCTGCTTCCCGCTTCCGATTCAAGGAGTTTCTGCGGTATCCTGCTGTAAGACTCTATAAATTGCCTGTATCCCGGAAAATCAAGAAGTTCCTTTGCAAGCTCCCTTGAACCTGTCTGACTCAGGGAAGCCGTTTTTTCAAGTCTTCTCTTAAGCTTTTTTATCTGTCCGTGGGATATGTCCCGCGTCAGCTCATCGACGGTTTTCCGGCTTCTTATCTCGCTTGCCTCCTTCTGGAACCAGAACAGAGGATCGGGCACGCCCAGCCAGTATGAATATGTATATTTGAAATACTTTATAAAGAGCGAATTGAGGGCATCGTAACGGAATGAATCCTGAACCGGGCTTTCGGTCAGGTCGGTTGCAAGCTTCTTTATCTGGTAGAAGCTTTTAACAAAAAGATAAAAATGCTCGTCTTTGAAATCGCTGATGCGGATAAAGGTGTCATTCAGAACCGGGAGGAATCTTTCAAGATTAAAGCCCGATTCCTTTATGATTTTCTGCAGAAATAAAATAAGGTTATCGACAGCATCGGCCTTTATCTGCCTTTCGGCGGAAGATTCAACCACACTTATGAAAATATCGATAAAAATTCCGGCCCCTCTGGGCCCTTTAGGATGATTGTAAATAAGATGAAAATAATCGAGACTGTAGCTTCTTGCTTCTTTTACTATAAACTGCCAGTTTTTATAGGGATGTGAAAGCTCCTTCAGAAAAGTGCTGAGACCGTCCAGAAGACCCTGGTATCTTGAAAAAACTTCTTCAAGCACCGCGTATTTCGAGTCTACGGCAACATCGACATAATAGCTTGCCAGATTGACTTCAAGAGCTTTTGACTTGATCATAACCAGAAAATACTCCATTTCGCATTTCGAATGTCGAAGAAAATAAAGGATTCGAGGGGTCGAGGATTCAAGTGAAAAACCCTCTCTTTCCCCTGCCCCCTGATCCCTGGTTACTGACCACTGTTTCTCATCGCGCTAGCGCCATCAGCCTGTAAACCAGCATGCCGGACAGCCATGCGACGTCTTCTGGAGAAAAAATATCACCGATCGTGTCGTAAAACAATATATTTGCTTCAGGCAAAAATTCATCATCACCTTCCCAGAGAATAAGCTGCAAGGAAACATTCGGAAAGAGATTGAACTCAAATCCGGCATTTCCCGCATCAATCGCCTTTCCGTTTAAACTTTTTGCGGCTTTTACAAACAAGCCTGCTTCTTTCCCGAAGGTTTTTTTGAGGGGATCTACGGCTCTTTTCACAAAAGCTGAATAATAAAAGGCTGCTCCCGGGATTTCCCGGAAAGATATCCACCTGCCGGATGATTTTTTTTCACCCTTTGCAGCAAGATAATGGAGTATAAGAACCTGTTCCTGGAGAGGGACATCTTTTTTTTCAGAAGATTCGTCCTCAAATAAAAATCCGGGCCAGGCGACAATATAGACCCTGTTTAAAAAAGGAATCTTAAGCCTGTTGTTCTCAATCAGCCTGTATCCGGATCTTTTGCCTATCTCATCCAAAGGCTCTCCGGAAAGCTCCTCCGCCGCTATTTTTTTTGCATTAATATAATCATCAACACGCGCCATGATAATATCTCCCACCCGGTCAAGCCTTAAATTAGGACGCAGATTTTTGCTGATATCCGCAGATAATTATTTACTCTTTAGAGGTAATTGCAAAACTCGAAATTTAGCTGAATTTTGCGTAACTGCCCAGGTTCAAAGTTCCAAGGTTCACGGTTCAAGGTTAGAGAGCGATAAAGATTGAACTATGATAACAAAAAAGCCCCGCCCGGTAAAGGGAGAGGCTTTTTTCTCTTCATTTTACTGTATAAAAAAATCAGACCTCAAGCCATGAATCGGAATAGAGCGTCGTCCCTAGAATTACATTTGCGGTTTTTGCGTATTCCTGCAGTTCTTTTGAAAGACCGGCGATATTCGGGGCGTTTCCGTCCATTATCGAGTAGATCAGATCGACTATGTCGGGGCGCTTTCCTTTTGCTATTTCGGCCAGTTTTACATCCAGGGGGTCAGCGATTACGGAATACATTCCCTTCTTCTGGAGCATAACCATGTAGGTCTGGTTCAGAATGGGACGCAGATGGATCGGCGGACCGTTTGAAATATTCGACAGCCCGCAGGTGCTTTTTGCGCCCGGAGCTATATCCTGCACCATTCCCTGAAACTCCATCAGGCTTATGAGCTGCGGCTGCTGGATATTAACAGGGGTTACTATACCGTCGATCCAGATTTTCTCGTTCGGAATGCCTGCTTCGTTCGCCGCATAAACAAGTTCGACGCAGAGCGCAGCGCGTTCATTCTCATCGCGCGGCAGGCCTTCGGGGCCCCACATAAGCGCTATAAAGTCGGCGTTGTACTGCGCCGCGATAGGAATCATTTTCTGATAACGCTCCGGACGGCACATGATGGAATTTATAAGAGGCGGCAGCTTGCAGACTTTCAGCGCCGCTTCAATTGCATCGACGTTCGACGTATCGAGGGCCAGAGGAATATCGCTCACGACTTCCTGTACCGTCTGGACAACCCACGGCATCAGCTCATGCCCGTCTTTTTTTGCCGGTCCGAGGTTGATGTCTATGTAATCCATCCCCTTCTCCTTTTGCAGAAGAGCTTCTTCCTGGATCGGCTTGGGATCGCGTTCTTTGTAAGCTTTCCCAATTGTTTTTGAAATAACGTTTAAACTTTCACCAATTAACAGCATATAACCTCCCCGGTTTTTTTCACGGTTTTAACCGGAGGCATGCCTCCGGTTTATTTTATTCCAACGGCTTATCTTGCCTTCAGAAATGCCGGAATATGGGCTGCTTCGCGGGGGCCGACGGTAATCGCCCACCCGGGAAGCTCTTCTTCCATATCGCCTGCTATTGCCGCAGCATAGCCCGGAATAATTATCTTCTTATGCTTTACCTTGTCGGCTATACCGCTCTTTTTCACGAAAGCTCCTACATCGTCACCCGAAAATTTTCCGGCGGCCCACGCAGTCATTACCGAAAGCCCTTCCGAATCCTTTATAAGGAGCCAGGACGGAACCTTGCTGCTTTCAATTTCACCCGAAACTATAAAATAGGTAAGGGCAAAGTTTGTCGTAACAAGCACGGGCGAATTTTCATCCGGATTTCCGATAGGATAGATTCCCTGGGTAACGGTCATCGGTCTCTGTGGATCGGTGAAAATGTTGAGCCTCTCAAGAAGAAGCGGAAAAATATTCTCGCCCGTGAAATCCGACATTACAACGATGCCCCCGTACTTTGCAACATGCATTCCGGCGATAAGCGTTTCCATGTCGAGGTTGGAAGCCATCTCGCACGGAAATGTTATTGTCGGAAAACCGAGAGACCTGTTGCCGGACTTGAGCGAAGCACGCCTTATGGCAACAAGATCCTCCAGTGATTTCTTGATTTCCCTCGATCCCGGATCGAGTATGAGATCTTTCAATCCCATGCCTGTCAGCTTGTCCGTAAGCGGAATGAGCTCTTCAACGGAACCGGCCTTGATTGCAAGGGGCAGGTTGTTTTCCTTCGCCGCTGCTCCGAAAGCATCGGCATTGCCTGCTGTAGCGGCATACATTAAGGGTTTCTTGAATTTGCATGCCTCAATGCCTGCCTTCATTACATCCGCATTTTCACTCATAAGGATAAGGTTGAATTCGGAAGTTTCGGCGATTATTTTTGCCTTCTGCGCAAATTCCTTCCTATCCCCTTTTACATCCTTGAGCGCCACCAGTTCAGGCCTTAAATTCAATCCGACTCTTTCATACTGAAAAGCGTTCCAGACCTTAAGCTTATCTTTAAGGTCTGAATCCTTTATGTCGGAATTGACAAGGGCAGCAAATGCCGTCGGGTTGAAAAAAGTCTTCTCATGACGGTATTGCACTGTCTCGCCGCCTGTCGTGAACGAGCGAACGCCTTTCCCGACGGCAACCGGACGAATCGGGGGCGCTGAAGCCGCCGAAAGTTGTTCCCTTGCTTCGTCGGATACATATGGACAGCTGTCAAGCTCAGCCTTGCCTGATGCCAGATTCATGGCAAATGCAAGGCACGTGGGGACGCCGCATTCCTTGCAGTTGGTTTTCGGCAGGAGTTTGAAAATCTGAATACCGGTTAATGCCATTTTTATCTCCTTATTTAAATTTACAGTATAGGAATTTCTTTTTTTGGACGCAGATGAACGCAGATTTTAAGGATTGTAGGTTTCCAACAATTTATTTATCTGTGAATATCAGCGCAAATCTGCGTCCCATTAACTTGAAAACTTAATATTCCGGCTTGCCGCCAATTCCGTTATCCGAGAAGCGAAGGCATTGAAAGAGCCGGATGCCCCACTTTCTGCAGGAACGGCATTATCTCCTCTTCGGTTATTCCAACGGTCTCGTCGGCTATCATATCGTACAGGTTCGGACATCCGAGCGCTGCTCCCCTTTTTATAATCCTGTCCTTGATTTCTTCCTTGAGGCTCTTTGGCATCCATACCATCCTCAATAGTCCGCCGTCGCCCAAAAGGAATTTCCCCTGGGTGACGTTGAATTTTGAATGCCCTACAAACCCGGGAGATGAGGCTCCTCCGCCCATAACGCCTGCCAGGGTGGTGAACTTCATGCCGCACGGCGTTTCACCGGTGTAATCCCTGTGAACCGTCATTATTCCGTTGCAGGTGGGAAGAGTCGCAGCAATGGCTTCGCAGCAACCGCACGTCGTCATTGGGTCTTTGATCATCGAATAGAAGTTATAGTGTGTAACAGCTCCTCTCGACGCCTTGAATATGAACTCATTAACGCCCTTCCACTGCCCGAGGACAGTATCAAGACATTCGCCTTTTTCTATCGGCTGGTTTGGCCCGGTCGGGTTGATTTCAAATGACGCCTTGCAGTCCATCCAGTTATACGCGCCGCATAGGCCTGTTCTCTCGGGGCTGACCGTGCAGACATGGTTCGGGGCAAACGACTGGCAGAGGGTGCATGAGTAGTAGGTCTGAACCGACTCGTCAGTCATCTTCTCGACACGCTCATCCCTTGTCTTATACTCGCCTCTGGCGCGTTTTGTAAGCTTTTCTACATCGGCTTTTTTCGTGTAGAGGGTAACCTGCACCTTGTCCACAATCTTCTGGAAATCCTGGTGGAACTTGGCATGAAGCACAACACCGATATCCTTAAGAGAAAAGCCCTTGTCAACAGCCGCCTTTCCGACGCGGATCCAGGCAATATCCCTCTGCCCGATATGCATTACGCCCTGGATATAGTTGATGAGGTGGTGAATCTGGCGCTCCAGAATCGGCTCAAAATCGACCTGGAAATCACGGCCCGCAATCTGAACATATATTCCGAGCGGAAAAGCTTCGCCCGGCTTGACATCTTTGATATCGGGCCCGATAACTTCCACTTTCCCGTCTTCAATTTCATTCATCTGGGCCAGTTTTACAAGCTCGGTAGCCTGAGTCTTGCCGCCTCCCATCTGGCAGAAAAGATCGGCGCCTCTGACACGCTCTCCTTCGTAGGCCGGGCCGAATGCGCAGGGGATATCGATCTTGGATACCGAGACCTTGAGACCTCTGACTTCAACGGATTTCTGAACCATATCCTCATGCTTGACATTGGCCACAACATGTTCGTATGTGCAGATACCCGTGGGAAGAATTTCCGGAATATCGGTATCGGCAATTGTCGGGAATCCCCAGTTTACGCATCCCGCAGCGGCTGCAGCCCATTCCGCATTTACATCGCCAAGCGCGTTTACGAAAGCAAAGATTCTGTTTTTGTTATACAGCAACACTTTTTTATAGTCTCCGGGTTTGATCCCGCCGAAAGCCATTGTGGCCCTGTTTGCAAAACCAAGGGCAAATATGGCTGAAGAGATATCCGGCCCGAAAGGAACAATTCTTGTATTCCATCCTATCTGAACGCCAGCTTCAAGAAGCTGCTCCGCGACCGTAGTTCCGTTCTGGTTGGCGGCCAGGAATATGTAAAGGCTTCTCTTCTGATATTCTTCGACTATAAGCTTCGCTATTTCCGGACTCGGTGCCGCGCCGACAATCGCCGCAAATCCGGGAGCAGAACCATCCACGAACTCGACGCCTCTTTTCCTGAAAACTGTATCATCTGCGGCTCCGAGCCAGATTTTTCCGGCTTCCTGATCTATATCTTCTGAATGAAGATAAAAATCGGGCTCATTCAGGTATCTTAGAGCCTCCCGAATTTCAAAGGCAAAAAGGGCTGCCATGCCCGCATCGAGAAGAGGCCCGAGATAGGGAAGATGATGGCTTCCCTTAACATGGGGAGGCAGAAGACCCCTTGCAAAATCCAAGGGTTTTTTCATGTCTTCAAGGGTTTCAACTTTCAACCCCAGAAGAGAGTATATTACCGGAAGGTAATATGCGGTATTCGGAAAACCGACCTTTGTGTCCGCGTTGTAGGTTTCGAGGGCTTTCTTGTACATCCCCTCCACCTTTGAAACTATATTATATCCGCCTTGAATGGCGGCAAATGCTACTAATCTTGACATATGTCCCTCCTTCGTTGAGGATTTTGTTAACCTCAGATGTTTTTTTAGACAAACAGGCCCTTTTTACATTGCTTCCAGTTTCTGACGGTCGGCCATATCCATGAGCACTCTATCCCTAGCCTTGTCTATGCCGAGTTCTTTCCGCTTTTTGTCAATCTGGGCGATCATTTTCTGGGCCATCTCGATCGGGGTTTCTGCAACATCCCATCGTCCGCCGTATAGTTTTTCAATTTCATTGAACAGGTAGTTCCTGAATTCCGGAGCGCCGTCTATCGGCAGGTAGCCTCCGAAGATCGTGTAAATGCCCGAAGAGACCACGTACTGGCCGATGGCAATGGCCTTTTCGCTCATCCACTCCGGGGCCGCGCCGACCGCGGGAATATCACAAAGGTCTTTCCATGGACCGCCTGCTTTGATCATCTCGGTGGCCGCCAGAAGGATGCGGGTGTTATCCACGCATGACCCCAAATGGAGCACCGGCGGAATGCCGACGGTTTCACAGACTTCCTTGAGTCCGGGTCCGCAGTAGACGCCAGCGGTTTCCGGTGTGAGCATACCGTGCATCCCGCAGGCGATTCCGGCGCAGCCGGTGGTGAGCACCAGCACGTCGTTTTTGATCAGTTCCTTGACCAGGGTGATGTGAAAGTTGTTGTGCTGTGTGCGGGCGTTGTTGCAGCCCACCACCGCGCCCAGGCCGCGGATGCGTCCGTTAATGATGTTGTCGTTCAGTGTGTAATATGAACCGCGGAAGGTGCCGCCCAGATGATACTCAATAGACTCCACACCGAAACCCGCTATCTGCGTGGACTTGATCTTGGGAATCATAACTTCGGCACCGCGGTTTTTGAAGTTGTCTATAGCCATGCGCACGATGCGCTTGGCATCTTCCATCGCGTGGTGTTCGTCGAATTCGATGTGAATGACGTTCTCCTGCTCCATTTTCGCCATCGGATGCGTTGTAATCAGCTTTGTGTGGAAGCACTTGGCCACGTTGGCGAGGTTCTGGAACACGCACTGCACATCCACCACCATGGCGTCGCAGGCGCCGGTTATTATAGCAAGCTCCTGCTGGAGGAAAGTTCCTGCCGGCGGCACACCGTGGCGCTGGAGAATTTCGTTGCCGGTGCAGCATATCCCGCCGAGCTGTATGCCCTTCGCCCCGACCGATTTTGCATGATCGATCATTTCCTTAGACTGCGAGGCAGCGACTATCATTTCCGAAAGAACCGGCTCATGGCCATGGATGAGTATATTGACATGGTCCTGTTTCATTATCCCGAGGTTCACCTCGGACTGGATGGGTGTGGGCCTTCCGAACATGACATCCTGCAGGTCGGTGGCCATCATGGCGCCGCCCCAGCCGTCCGCGAGGGATGCCCGGGTGCACTGCTTGACTATGTTCTTGTAGTCCTGATCAACGCCCATGGTGGTGCGGTGCATGATATCGACGACTTCGCGGTCAATGGCGCGCGGTTCCACACCGTGTTTTTTCCACTTGTCCTGCAAAGGCTGCGGGGCACGCTTGAGATAGCTCAACGTTCCCTCAGGCTTGCCCCATTCGGCAATCGCTTTTTCCGCCACTTCGAGTGCAATCTCGTCGATCTCCCGGTCCACAGTCTGGCCGTCCACCTCCACGGTGGTGGCCACGTCGAAGCATGGCGCTATCTGCAGCAGCCGCAGAGGATCTTTGATCTTGTAATCATGGGATTCCTTCCGTGCCACGGAAAGAAATACTTCCGCAACAGTACGCCCATGGTCCGAATGTGCAGATGTGCCGGCCGCCACCATGCGGGCAAAATTGCGCGCTGCGATTGTGTTGGCCGTGGCACCGCAAAGCCCTTTTCTTTCATCAGGCCCGTCACCGGCCGATTTCGTAAGTGGGAGACGGCAGGGTCCCATTGCGCAAACCTTACAGCAGGTGCCCTGGATTCCTATATTACAGGGCTTCATGTTTTCTGCTCTGTCAAAAACGGTATCAATCCCCAGTTCCTGGGCACGTTTGATCATAATCTGGGTCGCAAGGTCGATGGAAGCGGCTACCGGATCGGCAAGCTTTTTTTCCTTCGCCACCTTGACGACTTTTTCTTTTGCTTCTTCTGCCATTAGAGGTTCCTCCTCATATTGTTTTATTCCGGGATTTTACCCGCCGGACAATAAGCGGTTTCAAACACCGGACATTTATAACGTTAAATTAAATTAGGACGCAGATTTTCGCCGATATCCGCAGATAATTATTTAGCTCTTTATATTTATCCGCCTCTGGCGGACTAAGATCTGTGTTCATCTGAGTCCAAAATGCAAATTCCCATACTATTAAATTAGAATCTTCTGTGTGTCCTGTTGAGTCTTTCCAGCATCCTGTCGAGTTCCGACTTCTGTTCGGCGGCAGGCGTTATGGCAACCTTTTTACCTTTACCGGGAGCCGCTTTCTTCGAAGCAAGGCGCTCTTCACGCTCTTTTGTCCTCTTTTCCCTCAGGGCTTCCTCCTCGGCTTCTTTTTTGGCTCTTGCATCCGCTTCCGCCTTTGCTTTGGCATCCGCCTCAGCCTTCGCTTTCGCTGCCGCTTCCGCTTTGGCTTTTGCTTCAGCATCGGCCTTTGCCTTAGCCTCTGCCTCTGCCTTGGCTTTTACATCCGCTTCGACCTTTGCTTTTGCCGCAGCATCATCCTGAGCTTTTGCCGTAGCGTCCGCTTTCGGAGCAACCGGGGCTTCCGCCTTCGGCGCAGGCGCCGGAGCGGCTTTTACCTCGGCTTTTACAGCTGCCGGTTTTGCTTCAGCTTTCGGAGCCGATTCCTTTTTAGCCGGTTCCGCTTTTTTGCTCTTCTCTTCTTCTATTGTAAGATTAGGTTCAGGAGATAACGCCTTGTAATCGACTGAGACATCACCCAGTTTCTTCTTTATGGACTCAACCTTTGCGGCCGGACCTCCGTCTGCCAGGAGATCGATAAAAGACTTCACCAGGCGGACAGCCTCGGGATGCCTCATGATAAGAATGTCGGATCCCGCCAGAAGATAACTTACAGCGCCGACAGCTTCCATGAGAATTCCGCGTTTTTCAGCATCCCCAAGGGTTGGGGCTTCCTTTTCAGTCAGTTTTGCTTCCTTGCATTTCCAGACTTCATTTCCGAGATTGTTGATAATCGGATACTGCAATTTGTCATCACCCTGTGAAAGGGCGGCCATTCTCAAACGTTCCATGACGGAATAGGAATATTCCATGCCGTATCCGAGACCGCCTGTCGTAGGATCAACAACCAGTTTCTCTGTTGAAACGCCAAGGTTTTCAAGAAGAATGTTTATCTGCTTTGCAAGGTTGACATCGATAGGGGAGGACGAGATAACCGTATGGCCGTACCCCATGGCGCTTGCACCGATACTCTTGTAGTTCTTGTCATCGACAGGTCCCATTGTGAGGTTTCCACCCTGGCATTCCTCTGAAATCTTCTTTAAGACCTCTTCATCCTTCTTGGCATTGGCACATCCCCAGATAATCAGGGGCACCTTGATAGCCGCGCTCACTTTTTTTACTGTCGCGGCGACTTCTTCGGGTGACGCATTTTTGCCGTTGGGATCCGCACTCTTTAACTGGAGAACGATCATTTCGGCGCCATAATCATTAACACACTTTTTTGCCCAGGCTACAGGATCGGAGACCACATCCTTGAAACAGGAGAGAACGGATGCCGGCCAGTCTTCCGGTTCCATATCCCAGATTTCCATTGCTATCTTAGGTTTATTCGGCATGCCTCCTTCAAAAAGATAGAACGGATAGCATGTCTCACCGCCGACGGTAACGGCACTTTTGCCTTTTCCTAAGGTGATTTTTTTAATGCCGCCGGAATAGGATTCTTTATAGATTTCAAAACCCAATGTTACCTCCTTTTGATAAACAGTTAATTACCGCGGATTAAACGAACACAACCCTTGCGAAATTAACGAAAAAATTGGGTGGGGAAAAAACAACTGCCTCTGCCTCAAAAAAAATCAGACCCCCTTTCATTCCGTTTTTATTATAAATTTATCTACCTCGGTAGAATTATTGACGCAAACAAAAAAAAATCAAGCGGTTTTTAAAAACGCCAAGTGATTGCCTTATATTTAGATTTCGAGTTTGTCAATAGATGTATATTAATAAATTTGATTCAGTAATATCTATTTAATATTTTTAATCTTTTTTCTTTCTTCAAAACGCTCTTTTACTTTTGGAAAGTTGTTCATGTCGGTGTGCGGGAGAAAGAGGGCGGCAATGTAATTTTCCATATAAGAAGCCGTTTCAGACAATTCAAAATTTGTCATCTTTTTAGTCACTTCTACCACATCCAGCCTTATACGGTTTGTAAGGCAGCTCATTTTTGCGCCAAGGAGAGAACCATTTCCAATAAATATGATCTTATCAAGATCCATTTCAGGAAGCAGGCCGATTGTTATCGCTTTTTCAAGATCGACATAACTTCCGAATCCTCCGGCTAAGATAACCCGCTGAAGATCATGGACGGTGAGGCCGACCTCTTCAAGGAGCGTCATGCAGCCGCTGTATATGGCGCCCTTTGCCCGTATGAGGTTGTCTATGTCCGGTTCGCTCAGGACCACATCCCTGTCGATCTGTGTCTCATTGGCCCACGCAAGTACGTATTCGAAAATACCGTCGGTTTCACGGATACGCGGAGTATTAAGATCCCTGTCAAATTTCCCAAGGTTATTTATAATCCCGGCCTCAAACAGGGATGCAACCATTATTATAAGACCCGAACCGCATATTCCCTTCGGCCTGACGTTTCCGATTGTTATATTCATAGGCTCGTACGTGACAGGATCTATTGAAAAATCCTCGATAGCCCCCTTTGTGGCGCGCATTCCGAACTTGACACCTCCCCCTTCAAATGCCGGACCGGCGGAGCAGGCGGCGCAGGCAAGCCAGTCCTTGTTGCCTATCACTATCTCGGCATTCGTACCTATATCCATGTAAAGGGTCAGTTCTTCGGAGCGGTATATCCCGGAACCCATGACTCCTGCCACTATATCACCTCCCACATAGCTCGAAATCTGGGGGTATACGAGGGCGGCGACCTGGTCACCGAGCGCTATCCCAAGTGATACGGCTTTTACCGGCGGGTATAGCGTCGAAGCCGGAACATACGGCGAGCGGCGCATATAGCGCGGATTAACCTTAAGCAGAAGCTGTGTCATTGTTGTGTTTCCGGCAATTGTAATGGCCGAAATTTCATCAGGGTCAATCCCTGCCTGTGCCACTATCTTTTTAATAACCGCGTTCATGGTTTTGATTACGACATCGTGCAGCTTGTCAAGACCGCCCGGCTTTTCGGCATAAACTATCCTGCTGATTACATCTTCCCCGTAACTTATCTGGCCGTTAAAATCAGCGTGCTGGGCAAGCACCTTCCCGTTTATGATGTCGATAAGCTGGCCATAAACTGTTGTAGTCCCTATATCCATTGCAACGGCATAATTCCGGTCAGTCGTATCTCCCGGCTGTATATTGATAATATGCGTCTTACTTCCTTCATGAACGGGCCGGGCCAGAGTTACAGTGACTTTAAAACCGTCTTTTCTCAGGATGTCGGGAATCTTTCTGATTACGGGAAGTTCGACGACAAGGCGGTGCTCGTCATATTTTGCTTTCAGATAACTGACCATGCGCGACACGTCCGGAAGGTTGTCCTGGGCGGTCGGTTCCGGAAGCTCAAGATATCTCTTTTCAACGGGAGGCACGAAAAGGCCTTTCTCTTTAAGCTCATCAAGATTCATCTCCCTGATACGCGCCGTACGCCTGGGACTGGGCGGCATATTGAGCACGCTTGCATCTATGGCGGATTCGACCGGAATTCTCACAGAAAGATTGCTCTTAACAGTTGAAAGACATGCCTGGCGGTATCCTTTATTGATGTCTTCACTGCTCAGTTTTTCCGTAATTCCGCCTTCCACACGCCCTTCTTCAATAATAACCCGGCACTTTCCGCAAACACCTTCCCCGCCACATGAAGCATTGACATGAACGCCTGCCTCCATCGCAACACGCAGGAGATTATCTCCGTCTTCCGCTGTTATGCTTTTATTGTGAGGGTAAAACATCACCTTGTGCATATTTTTTCCTGTTGGTTTTGCAGATACGTTTGTTTATTTCCCGACATGGTTTCAGGGTTCCGGACCGGACATTGAATATCGCAGTTCGTTATTCGTCGTTCGTTTTTTCTTTTTGCCACAAAGACACGAAGTCACCAAGTGTCTTTTTTGTGTCTTCGTGTCTTCGTGGCAATTGTTTTCGATATTCGATGTCCGATATTCGCCTCTCGCCCCTGATCACTGATCACTGGTCACTGGTAACTGATTACTGACCCCTGACTACTGACCCCTGATCCCTGATATTCGATATTCGGCTCACACTTGACCCCTTGAACCCTCGAATCCTTGAATCCTTCTGTTCACTCTTGCGGCTCATCGAACCTGCAGCTTAACATTATCATGTCATCTTCAAAGGTTGTTCTGACCTTGTAGGGCAAAGTCTGGAACAGCTTTATCATTCCCTGATTGCCCGGAGAGGTGTACGCAAAGAGTCCCATGATGCCGTTTTCCCGTGCAGCTTCGGAAAGTTTTTTAAGTAAAATTTTTCCAAGCCGCTTTCCCTGATACTCTTTTATTACCGAAAAGGCGACTTCAGCCATGTTCTTTGCCGGATCAATAAGATATTCTCCGACGGCAATAACCTTTCCAAAACCAAATTCACCTACAAGGGCGATAACCGTAAGATCTTTTATATAATCAATCTGTGATACGCCCTCCATCTCGTCCTGCACAAACCGGGTTTTTTCATGGAAAAAGCGCGAGGCAATGTCTTTTTTATCGAGATTGTAAAAATGTTCCTGTATTCTTCTTTCATCAACCGGTTTTGCCGGCCTTACCATCACGGTCTCATTATCTATAATTATTGTCTCCTCAAGCTTTATGGGATATATGCCCTGAATCGATTCTTTCAAAGTCCGTTCTTCCCCGAGAAGCCCCAGCCTCTTGGCATTATGAAAAAGCTCTTCCCGGAATTTCGGATGGGCTATGCTTATCATTGCCGTCGCTCTCTCCTGAATGCTCTTTCCGAAGAGATTTACCGCCCCATACTCCGATACGACGTATTGCGCGTCGCCTCTTGGAACAACTATCGCGGTGTCGGTCAGAAACGGGACAATCCTGCTTTTCTTTCCGTCGGCTGACGCGGAAGGAATCATTATTATCGATTTACCGCCCTCGGCCTGCGCCGCGCCCCTTATAAAATCGAGCATGCCTGTGACGCCCGAAAAATGGTTGTAAGGAAGGGCGTCCGCCGCAATCTGCCCGGTAAGATCCATCGTCATTGCTACATTCAGGGCAATCATTCTTTTGTGCCTTGCAATTACAC
>JAUYEO010000153.1 GCA_030689795.1 Desulfobacterales bacterium
GTCCCTCTCCCCTCCCTTGATGGGAGGGGATTAAGGGGATGGTGAAAGAACAACTCATTGATAACTCTAATCTTTTACCCCTCACCCCAACCCTCTCCCGCAAGTGGAGAGGGGATTTTCGAGAGTTTTGCAATTGGCTCATTATAAATTATAGATTTTTTACAGCATGGAATAGTTCGCTGGAATGTTTGACTAAGTTTCTGCATATAACCGGTATGTCGGGCGCTGATTGATTGAACGAATTAACAATGGCTTTTGATAGTTCAAACAATTCATTCTCGGATATGGAGTGAAGATAAATTTTGAATTTATCGATAAAATTATATGGAATCACCCTTGCCTTGGTTTTAATTTTAATACCTTCCCGGAAGCCCTTTATTGTTCCTTCTATCGACAGATTATCAGCCCACACGATATCGCCGGTACCGTCAATCCTGTCAAGGCGCATCCTGATTGAGAGAACTACAAGAAACATGAACAGTCCCTCAAAAATCAAACCCTGGTCTTTAATTTGAACTTTTGTTTGAAAGAGAGAAGAGTATTGTCTTGCAGTTATAAGTTTTAGGTCCAGGGAATCACCTATTTGTTTTACGACAAAATCGCCTGAGGCATGATGCCAGGGAAATATCTGCTCAAAGGAATGAACATTATAAAAGGAGGTCATAATCATTGATGCCTGCCTGTAAATTTCTGTTCCTTTGTCGGCAGATATAAAAAAATTGCCATTTAAATTATCCCATACCAATATTTTTTCTTTTCCGTCGGAAGGATCCTTTGAAATGTGAAATTCACTATATCCTTCAAACCACTCCCCGAGAAACAATCCGATTTGAAGGTTGTCTCTGCCAATAAAATCATCCTGGCCGTAGACGGCTGGAATAAAGGAACTTGAAAATTCTGAACCGAGCTTTTTTAATGTGAAATATTCTTTATGGATACATTCTATCCCGATTTTTGATACGGCGACATTTAAAACAAAAGGAATTGCTGAGTTTTCTGTAACGGCTTCAATTTTTGAAGGATGGTAAAACGGACCATGTTTTTCAAGGTAAATATTTATTTTATTAATCTGTTCAAGGCGAATATCTTCATTTATACACGACAGAGCAGTTAACATAACTTCATAGTTGTTCTTTTTTATAAAAGCGCCGGTTGCTTCGAAATAGTCTCCATAGGTTACAGAAAGGGAAGAGTTCTGATCCTCTTTTATCCCTGTAATTTCTCTTTTTACAGGGAGCGGCAGGTTCCATCGTTTGCTGTCTGGTTCGAGGGGTTTTGTCTGGCCTGAAAGAAAAAATCTGAGTTGTGGATTTACGTGCATCGATAATGGATCGTTATTTGTATTGTTCAAGTTCCTGCAAAATTTCCGGAGCAACGGTGTAGCCAAGTTCTATAGCCTTATTGCAATGTTCAACAGCCATGTCGAATTGGCCGTTTTCCATATAGGCAATCGCAAGGTTATTATGGGCAACCGCAAAATTTGGCTCAATTTCTATAGCCTTCAGATTTGCCGCGATGCTTTCAACAACAAGGTCTTTCATCAGGTATGCATTTGCAAGAGTGGTATACGCCTGTAAAAAGCTGGAATTATATGCAATAGCTTTTTTTAATGCGGCAATAGATTCATCAAGGTTTCCTTTCTGAAGATGAATAAAACCAATGTTGCCGTAACCTTCGGAAAAACCAGCCCTTGAATGAATTGCCTGCGTGTTGTAATATAAACAGCCGTCAAGATCGCCGCGCTGAAGGCAAAGGCCTCCAAGCTGAACATAGGCTTCAGCCAGGCTGGGGCTGCAATTAATAGCGTCTTGCAGCTCTTTTTCGGCTTCATCGAATTGTTTCAGTCCGATCAGGGCTACGGCCAGATTATAATGGGATGTTCCGCAATCCGGATTTGATGCAATCCCTGCCCTTTGCTGAGCTATGTATTCTTCTACATTTTTTGCCTTTTCCATATTATATCCTTGTGATTTTTTTATTAGTAAGTTAGAAATTATTTCCTGCGTTTTTCCGGCAGGCAATAATTTTGTAAACTTACTTATCCCATTTATCGGGGTTAGTAAGTTAGAAATCATTTCCTGCGTTTTTCTACCCCTCAAGGGGGTACTGAAAAGAGCGGCAGGCAATAATTCCGTAAACTTACTGATCCCGTTTATTGGGATTAGGGGTTATTATGCGAAAGGAGAGTTGTCAAGTAAAAAACCAACAGCATGTGAACAAAAGATTCTTATAAACGTTTTTTGCATTCTTTCCAATTAAAATAAAAAAATATCTTTTTTCTTGACATATCAACCGCTGTTTTCTACCGTTTTACTCAATTTTACAGTTCGTATTATTGGCATGGCATTTAACAGATAAAAAAAGGGGGTTTTATGATTACCGGAAGTTTTACCGCCCTTGTTACACCGTTTAAGGATGATTCTGTGGATTATGGTGGACTTTCATCTCTGGTTGATTTCCAGATTGCGAACGGAATAACCGGAATACTGGCTGTAGGTACTACTGGCGAGAGCCCAACCCTCACATGGGATGAACACAACAAGGTCATAGAAAATGTATCAAGAAAGTCCAAAGGCAAATGCTTATGTATCGCCGGGACGGGGAGCAATAATACAAAAGAAGCTCTTGCTGCAACAAATCATGCCGCAAATGTTGGAGTTGATGCCGTCTTGCTTGTAGACCCGTATTACAACGGGCCAAGCTCCCTTGAGATACGAAAAGAATATATAAGTCCTGTTGCTTCGGCTTTTCCTGATGTTCAGATTATACCATATGTAATTCCAGGTAGAACCGGAACCCAGTTGCTGCCGGAGGACCTGGCTCTTTTGTACAAGGAGTTCGGAAATGTAGACACTGTGAAAGAGGCGACCGGCAATATTGAAAACATGAAGCGTACAAGAAAGTGTTGCGGGTCAGCCTATACCATCCTTTCGGGCGATGACGGTTTAACGTATGAAATGATGACGGATCCGGAGATAAAAGCCGGAGGAGTTATATCTGTTATATCAAACATTGCACCTAAAGCTGTAACTGAAATGGTAAAAGCTCTTGAGCAGGGCAATAACGACGAGGCAAAAAAATATAAAACCGCACTTGACCCTCTATTTGAGCTTGTTACCGTTAAAACCAAAGAAAAGACTTCTTACGGAGATGTTGTTTTCCGGGCAAGAAACCCTCTTGCCGTAAAAGCGATCATGTCGATTCTTGGAATGCCTTCAGGGGGATGCAGGAAGCCTCTTGGAAAATTGACGAAAAACGGACTCGAAAAGATTCTTGAATCATTACGGAATGTGCAAAGCAAAAACCCAGAGATATTCAAGCCGGCAGAAGACTTTTTTGGTGTAAATATTAATGACCGGCTGAAAAATTCTTCGATCATGGAAGGGCTTTGTTACCAAAGCTATTAGGGGCCGTTACGAAAGAACTGTTACATTTCTGACCATTTTGTTAGGAGCCGTTACAAAATAACAATTGTACTTCTGACCATTTTGTTACGGCTCCTTATGCCAGTCACGGCTCACGGCTCCTTGTGCCGTTTACGACAGTCCAGGGTTACGGTTATTTTTGAACAACGGGTTAGTTTTTAAGACGGCCGGCTTTTATGGGCGGCCGCCTTAATTTTATTCCTTTTTTATTCGTTGCGCAGCCGCTTCCTCATTTATTTTTAAAGCTCCATCTTTAAACAATACCGAATTAAGCCATCTGAAACCGAATTCAATCAGCGCAACATCATCGCTTCTTATTTTTTCGAGAGTTTTGTCATCGATAATGTAAAGGGTCAGAAATGAGCTTTCGAAGATAAATTGTCTGAATTTTTCAGCATCATAGCTTGCCGTAAAAAACATTTTTTTACTTTTTTCCGTGAGCATTATGTTTTGCGGAAATGACCTTTTTTTAACTATGAGATCTGTCCAGCCGGCGTTAATTCCGTCATGTATATCAACGCCCTGATCTTTACGCCATTCCGCGATGGTCCAGCGCTTATCTTCCTCGAATCCAAGGCAATGGGGTTCATTTACGAAAAAATAAAAATCCTTTCCATCCGAACCTTCCTTATGGGATAGAGCTGCAACCCCTACGGGATAGTAACGGCAAGCTGTTGGCCTGTCGGAGTAAACAAGACACCCGTCATCTCTTACAAAAGGGCAGGATTTCAATTCATCATCCAAAAGCTTCAGAGTTACAACAGGCAGGTCGGTTTTTTCAAGAAGCTGCGGTTCCGTATAGATGGTTAAAAAATCTTCCGAAGAAAGAGAAAGGCACTTTTTAAGCCTTATTATGTCATAAGGTGTTAATATAATATTTATATCTCTACAGCATTTGGTAAAACACTTGACACCTTTATGACATTTAAATTTAAATTTGCTGTCAAGGCTGTATCTTACAGGATCGATGCGAGCCATTTTATCATCTTTATCATCAGTGGTCATGTTCTGTTTCCCATATGTAAAAAAAAGAATTATACTGCTTCATAAAAAAGTCTTCCACGGTCACGGATTTAGTTTCCATGCTCATACATAATAAAGGCTTTCTTAACTATCTTTATCCGGTAAGCCTGTCAAGGCATTTGGCGCTGTTTGATTTTTACGAGATCGCCAAAAAGGATGCTCTCGTAAAAAGTCATATGCGAACGGATTTGAGATTTTTGGGGAATAGATTTTTAAGGAACTGAGCGTTAAAAATCACAAGCTGTTTGAGGGCGTTAGCCCGAGTTCTTGTGATTTAGCGAAGTGACTTAAAAAT
>JAUYEO010000154.1 GCA_030689795.1 Desulfobacterales bacterium
TTGGAGTATTATAACTTTACTTGGAAAAGGAGAACGATAAAATGAGATGGTTTTATCACAACATGATAGGGTACTGGGTCACCCTGCTGACAATCAGCCTGGTAATTGCCGCCGTGATCTATGTCAATTGGCTCGCCGACAAAGTTATCGGTTAAGGAGGGAGAGATTAGCATATGAATATAATAGCAAATATTTTTCTATATGGGATAATTGGTTTTTTTCTCTACGAATCCACCGTTGTGGAGTATGATCTGTGGAATGCCTTTGTGGTGGTTTTTGTTCTGGCCGTGTCGGTTATAACCACACTGTTGCCGGGACTTCATGCGTCAAAGACATCGCCGGGGGAATACCCTTACGATGACGAATGAGGAGATAGAGGCCCTCAGGGCTGTGATCAGGGGTCTTTATCCCAAACGCGCGATAGGTGATCTTACCGAGAAGAAGTTTCAGCGCGAGCTGGTCGATCGGACGCTGGATCTCTATCGCGCGCTCATCCGGATAAATACAAAAGAGAACGAACAGATTGTCTGTGAACATCATGTGCTGCGATCCCATTTTAAACTGACTCACTCGGTACTGAAGGAGCCGGAACAGGGGACCGAAAGTTTCTTCGCAACGGAGCGCAGCCTTTTCCATCTGAAATCGACATTGATGCCTGGACGGCCGCCCACCGCCGATAAGGAAGACAATTTTTACATGAAACAGATCCCCTTGCAGAAGATCCGATCGGTGCGGGTCAAACGCCAGATAAGGATAGAGGAGATGGGCATGGGCGCTGCTATAGCAGGTCTTGCCGCTCTATTTTATTCAAGCCTTTCCATAACCGGACCATTTCTGGTTGGATTGGGGGTCTTGGGGATGTTGCACGGCCTCCTGCTTCCCACCCGGTGGGTGCAGGTGGAGACCCTTGATCCGGGATCGGAACCGATCCTGATCTATGCACTCCGCAAAAAAAGCGCTCGCAGGATGGTCAAGTTCCTCCGGGAGAAAATGAGGCGCCAATGAAAGACATTAAAGTGTTGCTTGTCGACGATGAAGTTGCTTTCACGACCAGCCTGAGCAGGGTGCTCATCCGCCGGGGCTTCGCTGTCGAAGTCTCATCAGACGGGCTTACCGGTCTGGCGCGGATTATCCAGGGGAATTTCGATGTGGTGGTCCTCGACGTCAGGATGCCAGGGATGAACGGAATCCAGGTGCTCTCGGAAATCAGTCGCCTCTCTCTTCCGACCCGGGTTATCCTTCTGACCGGTCATTTCTCCTTACCGGATGAAGAAAACACTCTGAAAAACGGTGCGTTTGCCTATCTATTAAAACCATATCCGGTCCTGAAACTGGTCGAACGCATAGAAAACGCCGCGGCATGGTAAATGAGTGCATAAGGAAATATCCGGCGCCGCTGGAAGCTGTTGGCAGTTATGATGGAAGATATAAAACCACCTGACGAATCAGAGCCCGCGGTTCAAAAGACGAATCGAGCGGTTGCCCGCATCCGGGATGGCCTTCTTTTTTTTCTCGAAGCCATCGGCCTTCGCAGAAGCGTAAATGTAGACTCGGCCGCTCAGGTGGCCAGATTAAAGAGCTATCACACCGAATTTCGAAAGCTTATCTCCGCAAACAACAGTTTCCTCGAAACGACAGCCGATCTGGAACATAAAATCCTCAGCAGTGGCCATATTGACCCCTCTTTCACCAAGCGAAAAGTCATGCGCGCCATTGCCGATATCTACGCCATGGTGGAAAGCCTGAATGTCATCTCCAGAGACCGCTATCCGGATCTGAAAAAGCCCCTCGAGCGCATCACTGCTGAGCTGAAACTATTGATCGAGGAATCGGACCCGCAGATTCCTTTCACGATCGTTCTTGAGATGCCTGCCATCCTTAGAAGTCACGCCGATCTGGCAGGCGGCAAAATGGCAAACCTTGGCGAGATAAAAAATGTGCTCCGGTTACCTTCACCGGACGGCTTTGTGGTCACCACAGAGGGCTTTCGGATGCTCATGGAGGAAAGCGGGATACGCTCCTGGGTTCAGGACAGGCACATGGAGCTTCTTTCCGAATCCGGAGATGCAGCAAAGATCAGCAGTGCTCTGCGCGAAAGGATCGAAGAGGCGGAGGTTCCCCTCCCCCTCAGAGAAGCCATTTTCGAGCTTTACGACCGGCTTTCCCGCAGAACGGAATCGAGCCCCTTCATGGCGGTTCGCTCCAGCGCGCTGGGTGAAGACAGCGACTTTTCATATGCAGGCCAGTTTTTATCCGTCCTGAATGCCGGCAGGGAAGATCTTCCCAGGGCCTATCTGCGGGTGGTCGCGAGCCTTTACTCCCCTGAAGCGATTCAATACCAGCTTCTTCATGGAATCCTCAGTGAGTCGGCGGAAATGGCGGTCGGCTTTATTGCCATGGTGGATACCGTAACAAGCGGGGTTGCCTTCTCAAAAGATCCCAACCAACCGGATTCAGGGCAAATCCTGATCCAGTCGGTCCTGGGACTGGGTGTCGCCCTGGTGGATGGGAAAACCTCACCGGAAAGTATATTTGTCCCCAGAGACAATACGGCACAGAATATTGTCCGGATCCCTTCGCAACAAAAGAGCCGTTTCGTCCCTTTCCCGGGCGCCGGGCTGAAAGAGGTACCGATTGCACCGGAGGAGATCGGGCAGGATTGCCTGACCGATGATGAAGCACGACAAATTGCACGGTGGGCCCTTCAACTGGAGGTTCATTTCGGCGCTCCTCAGGATATCGAATGGGCGCTGGATAAGAATCGGCAGATCATTGTTCTCCAGTCAAGGCCGCTGCGTCTAATAAGCCGGGGCCAGGGCTCTCACACCGACCGGCCTGTTGACGGTTTTCCCGTGCTGGTGAAAGGAGGGGAAACTGCCTGTCCCGGTATGGGTTCCGGTACTGCCGTGCATCTCGATGAAAATGAGGATATGAATCACTTTCC
This sequence comes from Desulfobacterales bacterium, assembly GCA_030689795.1. Taxonomy (GTDB): domain Bacteria; phylum Desulfobacterota; class Desulfobacteria; order Desulfobacterales; family RPRI01; genus RPRI01. The sequence continues at coordinate 2,945 of JAUYEO010000154.1, forward strand.
TGAAGGCGCAATTCTGGTTGCTAAACGGCCCTCCCCGAAGTTCATCCGTCTCATGTCGAAAGCGAGAGCTATCGTTACCGACTTCGGGAGCACCACCGGCCATATGGCGTCCCTGGCACGGGAGTTTCGCGTACCGACCCTGCTCAATACCAAGACGGCAACACGGGATATCCATCCGGGGATAACCGTCACCGTGGATGCGGGCAGCGGCTTTGTGTACGAGGGAGCGGTTCCATTTGCCGAAGAATGCGGGAACAAGGAATTGCGATTCGACTCATGGGAACAAAAGCCCGCATCCCCCCGGTTTGAGCTTCTCGAAAAAGCTGTGGAGATAGTTACACCCCTTAATCTGACCGATCCGGGTTCTCATGAATTTGCAGCGGATAAGTGCCGGACCCTGCACGATATCGCCCGTTATGTCCACGAAAAATCCTATGAAGAGATGTTCATGATGGGCAGTAATGTGGGAGATCTCAGAACCTCGTCCTACTATCTGGATATTTTTCTCCCTATCGATCTGTATCTCATTGATCTTGGCGGCGGCATCGCAGACACACACGGGAGCCGGAAAGTGAAGCGATCCCAGGTTATCTCCGTGCCCTTTGCCGCACTTTTAAAGGGGATGTTACACAAAAAAATCCCCCGTTTCGGAGCGAAGCCGATCGACGTCAGTGGGTTTTTCTCCATCATGATGCGCCATGCCGTCAATAACCCGGAGGGGGAATCCTCTTTTCGTGATCCCTGCTATGCCATCATTTCCGATAATTATCTCAACTACGCGGCGCGAGTCGGGTATCATTTCAATGTCGTGGATACCTATTGCGGCAAAACGCCTAATAAAAACTACATAAGCCTGACTTTCAGGGGAGGGGCGGCGGATTTCATTCGCAGAAGCCGCAGGACAAGAGCTATCGCCGGTATCCTCAAGGAGCATGGCTTCTCTGTCCACCAGAGTCACGACATGGTGAATGCCCGCCTGAGCAAGGCAAGCCGGGAAGAGACCACCGGCCACCTGGAAATGATAGGAAGTCTCTTTCAATTCTTCCGGCAGATGGACGCCGCGATGGTTAATGAAAATTCCGTCAATCTGATCAAGGAGGCTTTTCTCAGCGGGGATTACGACCTTAAAAAACTGAAGGCGCAAGAACAACCGTAATTAACATTTATCGCTGTTTCGGTTCAGTTTTTTTTACAACCTGTAAATAATCCTGACGCTTTTCCTTAAAAAAGACTTGCAGGATTTTTTTTTACCTGATAGTCCCCTTTCCCGGTGCCCCCTTTTGACGGGTTCCACTGCGGCGGACTTTTCGACTTTTTACAAAGTCGTCAATATGGATGCTCTCGTAAAAAGTCATATGCGAACGGATTTGAGATTTTTGGGGAATAGATTTTTAAGGAACTGAGCGTTAAAAATCACAAGCTGTTTGAGGGCGTTAGCCCGAGTTCTTGTGATTTAGCGAAGTGACTTAAAAAT
>JAUYEO010000157.1 GCA_030689795.1 Desulfobacterales bacterium
AACCCTCAACGAAGGTTTTTACCTTAATATAGGCTCTTCCTTTATTCTGCATGAAGTATTACTGAAAGCAACGACTCTTGCCCGCAACCTTGGTAATAATATTGACACCTTTACCGCCGTTAACATGGATTTTATCCGGCATTACCGCCCGATGACGAATGTTGTCGGCAGACCGACCGCAAAAGGCGGAAAAGGGGTAAATCTTACCGGTCATCATGAAATCATGCTTCCTCTTATCGCCGCCGGAGTTATAGAAAATATAGGTCAGTGAATAGAAGGGTTCAAGAATTCAAGATGCCCAAGATCGAATATCGGACATCGAATATCGAATAACGAACCATAAACCATAAACAAGAGACAAGGGACCAAATATTTGAACATTAAACAGTTCCGTTATTCATCCGACAATCTCGGCTATCTGCTTTATGCGGAAAAATCTGCCATTGCGATAGACGGAGGCGCGGTTGATCAGATAATTTCATTTGCAGGGCAAAACGGTCTGAAAATTGAATATATCACAAACACCCACTCACATCCCGACCATACCATGGGATTAAAATCGCTTATTGGCAAGTCTGGAGCCGAATACCTTGATCATAACACTCTTCCTGCAAAAGGATTTATCGGGCTGGCAGGCGAAAAAATCGACGTGTACCATACTCCGGGGCATACGGATGATTCCGTCTCTTTTCATGCCGGTAACTTTCTTGTAACCGGTGATACACTGTTTAACGGCACAGTCGGGAACTGCTTTTCAGGTGATACTGCTGCATTTTACAATTCGATAAAGAGGCTCATCTCTTTTCCGAAAGATACCATTATATATGCGGGGCATGATTATGTTGAGTATTCCATGTCTTTTGCAAGACTGGTTGAACCCGGAAACGGGGATATCGATACCTTTCTGAAAAAATATAATCCGGAGCATGTCCTCTCAAAGCTTGAAGATGAACTGAGGGTCATTCCGTATTTGCGGTTTAATGATTCAAAAATGATATCTGTTTTGAAAGAAAGGGGACTTCCTGTTTCAACGGAATTTGAACGCTGGGAATCTTTGATGGGAATGGGATAGGGAAAATGATTAGAAAAGATAGAGAAATAACATCCAGAGACGAGATAGAATCGATAATAAACAAAGCTTTTGTATGCCGCCTCGGAATGGCGGATGAGAACGGGCCGTATATTGTTCCTCTATCTTTCGGCTACAGGGACGGATCTCTTTATTTTCATTGCGCAAAAGAGGGCAGAAAGCTGGATATCCTTAAAAAAAATAATAGGGTATGTTTTGAGATTGATACAGATCATGAAATTGTTGGGTCTGACAAAGCATGCAAATGGGGCATGAAATACAAAAGTGTTATCGGCTTCGGGAATACGCTTTTTATCGAAGATATGGAATCAAAGAAAAGAGCACTCGATATTATAATGCACCATTATTCCGGGCGGTCTTTTGAGTTTGAGGAAAAAGAAGTGAACAGGGTCGTTATCTTTAAGATTGAAATAGAAAGCATGACAGGGAAAAAGAGAGAATAGCGAATGTCGAGCATCGAATATCGAAGGACAAAAACAAAGTGCGAAGTTCGATGTATAATATTCAGCTTTTCAAACCAGAAACCATAAACCAGAGACCATAAACCATAAACTACTTGAATATGCTCGATTTTGTAAAAGAAAAGGCGGAAAAGCTTTTTTACGGAGCTAAGGGAAGTCACGACTGGGAGCATACCTTAAGGGTTTACGGCCTGTGCGAGCGTATAGGTCCAGTGGAGAAGGCGGACATGGATGTGCTGCGTGTCGCGGCCTACCTGCATGATATAGGAAGAGCTGACCAGGATTCGACCTTCGGTTCGGTATGCCACGCGGAAAAAGGAGCTGAGATGGCCCGGTCTATTGTAAGTGAACTTCCCCTTTCGGAAGACCGGAAGACGAATATTATTCACTGCATAAGGGCGCATCGTTTCAGGGGTAGATGCAGTCCTGAGACTTCCGAAGCAAAAGTGCTGTTCGATGCGGACAAACTTGACGCTATAGGAGCCGTCGGGGTTGCGAGGGCTTTTCTGTTTGCGGGTGAGGTGGGTGCGAGGCTGCATAATCCTGATATGAAGATTGAAGAGACAATGCCGTATTCCAGGGAAGACACGGGCTTCAGGGAATTCAAAGTCAAGCTTTGCAAGATCAGGGAGAGAATATTAACGAAGGAAGGGAGAAAACTTGCGGATGAAAGGCATGCTTTCATGGAAGGATTCTTTAACCGGTTTTTGGAAGAATATGAGGGAAAGAGGTAGATAATATGAGCATTAATACAGTTGATAAAATCGATGATTGGATTAAGGTAAAACATCTGCTTGTCAGCGTTTCCGATAAGGAGGGTCTTGAATCTTTTATCCCGGAGCTTGTCGGCATGAATCCGGGCATAAGGATTTTCTCAACCGGCGGGACATTTTCAAAGCTGAAAGAGATTTTCGGCAACAAGGCTTCGTGCCTTACCCAGGTGTCGGACTACACTGGCCAGCCGGAAACCCAGGGCGGCCTCGTGAAGACGCTCGATTTCAGGATATATCTCGGCCTTCTTACCGAAACCTATAATGACTCTCACAGGGCGGATCTTGAAAGAACAAAAAGCGTTCCCATAGACATGGTAGTCGTCAACCTCTATCCTTTTAAAGCTACGATATCGAAGCAGGGTGTCACGCCGGAGGAAGCCAGAGGGAACATAGATATCGGAGGCCCGTGCATGATAAGAGCCTCGGCCAAGAATTTCCTGCGCGTGGCTTCGGTGGTCGATCCGGAGGATTACGACAAGATCATAACCGAGCTGAAAGAAAACGATAATAAAATATCCTTGAAAAGCAGATTCGGGCTTGCGAAAAAAGCTTTTGCCCACACGGCGGCATATGACGGCACGATTGCGGATTATCTCGCCGGAAGAACATTTGAGGAAGTGAGAGGTTGTTACAGGACATAAGGAGGGGATCAAATGGCCGAAGACCTGCGTAAGATGTATAAAACGATAATGGATGACCACTTTCCGCCCGCAATGGAAATCAGTTTTGTCGATGGCGATAAAAGACAGACTCTTTTTTATGAAAAAGTCGTCTGGACTATTGATGATGTCATAAAAGGATTGCGGTACGGGGAGAACCCAGGGCAGGAGGCTGCGCTTTACAAGCTGACAAACGGGAACCTGGTTCTCGGGGAGATACAGACAATTCTGCCCGGCAATCATCTTGCCTCCGATGCCGAACTGCTCCAGTCCGGCAAGCATCCCGGGAAGACAAACCTGACCGACGCCGACAATGCTCTGAATATTCTGAGATATTTTGTCAATCAGCCGGCGGCGGTTATAGTCAAGCACAACAATCCGTGCGGAGTCGCCCTCTCCGATTCTCTTCTTGATGCGTATCTGAAAGCGAACATGGCGGACAGGGTTGCGGCATTCGGCGGATGCATTGCCTTGAACCGGCCGGTTGATACTGATACGGCCGAAGCAATAAACATGCAGTATGCCGAAGTAGTAGTGGCGCCTGAATTTGAGAATGGAGTAATGGATATCTTTGCAAGGAAGAAAAATCTGAGGGTGATAAGGATCAGAAATATTGAAAGGCTCCGGACCTTTGTCGGGAAAAGGTGCGTTGAGTTCAAAAGCCTCATAGACGGAGGAATTGTCGCCCAGTGGTCATTCGTGCCCGAAGCCCGCTCGAAAGAGGGCCTGCGTCATGCCGAATGTTCGTACAAGGGGAAGAGCTACAGGATAAAGAGAGATCCGACGGATAAGGAATATGATGACATGCTTTTCGGATGGTTGGTTGAATCGGGCGTTACTTCCAATTCGGTTATCTATGTCAAGGATAAGGTGACGGTCGGTATAGGGACAGGCGAGCAGGACAGGGTCGGTGTCGCCGAGATAGCAAGGGACAAGGCTTACAGGAAACTGGCTGACAGGTATTGCTTTGAAACATACGGGATTGCCTATAACGACTTTAAGGATAAAGATAAAAAAGCGAAAATAGACGAAAAGGTGGCGCGTGAAAAGGGGGGGCTGATTGGAGCCGCTATGGTCAGCGACGCATTCTTTCCTTTCAGGGACGGTGTTGATGTCGGGATCAGGGAGGGAATCTCCTGCGTTATCCAGCCGGGCGGATCGGATAACGACTACCAGTCGATCGAAGCCTGCAACGAGGCGAATGTGACTATGGTTTATACCGGACAGAGAAGTTTCAAACACTGACGGCTTCGTAAAAAGTCATTCTGCTGTGTTGCGCTTCATCTTTCATCATTGCAGCGTACTAACATGTACGCTTCATTCCTCAAGATTCGCGCGCCTTGCATAATGAACTTTTTACTTTGCCGTCTATGTTGAATAGTGAATGGTGAAAAGGAATAAGTCTGTAGATAGATAGGCTGAAGACTGAAGGAAAGTCGGGAAGCAAAGGCACAGAGGCACAGAGGTAAAGAGCGTAGGCCGTGAGTCATAAATTGTAAGTTGAAATCCGATATTTTTAATGGAAAACATATGAATCTTATTGATCAGCTCAATAAAAAAGAATTATCGGAACTTTTAAGTAAATGCTGGATGACTCATGATGGAATGTGGTTTTATAATTGTTTTCTTGAGCTTGGTATTGACAAAGCAAATAAGTTAAATAAATCAGCAATAAGCTCATTAGCCGCTATTGAGATAAAACGATTCAAAAAGGCTCTTGGTATTAAAGAGAAGAAAATAGAAACTTTCGAAGATTTCAAAAATTTCTTTACATCAATCTCTGATATTCTCATACCCGAATTCATGAATGTGAGCTGGAGTTTTCCGGAAAACAACACAATGCACTGGGAGTTTAACGAACAAAAATGTTTTGCATATAATGGGATGAAAATGCTTGGCGTGACAGACAAATATGAATGTGGTCCCATTTATAGAATAGAATGCTGGCTCAATGGTTTGGGTGTCAATTACGAGATTACTCCTAAGATTGGATTATGCATATCGCCTGATGAAGGAAAATGTTCCGGAAATTTCAGGCTAAAATTTATTTAGAAAACTTAATTGCCGAACAATTCACTTGTGCGGACAAAAAAGCCGGGTGAGTATTCGAGTATTCGGGACGTCCCGCATATTATCCCACACAGGATTTTGATAACCCATCAAAGTTCTCATGCGTTCTTTTTGACGCATTACATATACGCATTAGCTTGCCACTCATTTGCTCGAAGACGGTTATAATATATCGCTACTTCATCACCGCAACAACGGCGGGTTATACGGACCGAAAATGAAATTGTGCTAACAAGCTCTGAAGCAGAACAAATGGCGGCATTTTTATAATCCAATCAGAAGTGAGCATAGCGGCTGGACGCGGGCGCGACTATTAGAAGAACCGGGGATGAGCTTTTAATATAATAATTTATATATTGATGAACGTTGTCCCCAAGTCCACCCCAGGCTATAGATATCGATGTGTCCGAGGTAAGCGCATGAAAAAAGAACCCAGAGGTGAAATCGTCATCTATCAGACCAAGGGTGGCAAGACGGCATTAGAGGTAAAGCTTGAGAAAGAGACGGTCTGGCTGAACCTGAACCAGATGGCGGATTTGTTTGAGCGTGATAAATCAGTTATTTCAAGGCATATTCGTAACATATATGAGGAAACTGAACTTGTTCCGAATTCAACTGTTGCAAAATATGCAACAGTTCAAAAAGAGGGCGAACGTTTCATAGAGCGTGAAATTGATTTCTACAATCTTGATGTTATCATCTCTGTCGGTTACCGCGTAAAATCTCAACGCGGCACTCAATTCCGCATCTGGGCAACTCAAGTTCTCAAAGATCATATCCTGAAGGGCTATTCCATCAATGAAAAGTGTCTGCAGGAGCAGAACACCCGCCTCCTCGAATTGCAGAAGACCGTCAGCCTGCTGCAACGGGTCATGGTAGGCCGGGAGCTGGCTCGTGATGAAGCCACCGGACTTCTTCAGGTTATAACAGATTATTCATATGCCTTATCGCTTTTAGATCAGTATGATCGCCGGCAGTTAAAAATCAGACATATCACGAAAGAAATGCTTTTTATCTTGACCTATGACGCAGCGAGAAGAGCTATTGACAAGCTTGGAGAGCAGTCCGAGGAAAAAAGGACAATCCGTTGCATTATTCGGTCTGGAAAAGGATCAATCGTTCAAAGGTTCTCTTGGTGCGATCTACCAGACTTTTGAAGGCAAAGAAGTCTATCCCAGCCTTGAAGAGAAATCCGCACATCTACTATATTTCATTGTTAAAAATCACTCTTTCATCGACGGGAATAAGCGTATTGCCGCTTTCCTGTTCATCTGGTTTCTGGATGCCGGTAATATTCTTTATGCCGATGATGGCCATAAGCGAATAGGCGACAATGCTCTTGTGGCACTGACTCTCATGATTGCGGAAAGCCGTCCCGAAGACAAAGAGATCATCATCAAGGTCATCGTGAACCTGATCAACAGGGATAATAATTGATGTTATTTGCCCATTTCTTGCGCAGAGATTTGGATAACCATCTGAAAGTTCATTGACAAACCACACACAATATGGTTCTTTAAGTCCGCATTTCGACAGTCCCATCAGAATTCTCATGCGTTCTTTTTGACGCATTACATATACGCATTAGTTTGCCACTCATTTGCTCGAAGACGGTTATGATATATCGCTACTATCATCACCGCAACAACGGCGGATTATACGGACTGTAAACTGAAATTCCGTATCATATGCGGATTAATATAAACATTGTTAGATCGTTTTCTACCGAACTAAAGCACAACAGGAAAAGGGGCATCCGAAATGGATCAGGAAGTCAAGGTGGGAATAATAGGGGATTATGATCCACACCGGCGCTATCATGTCGCCACGGATGATGCATTAGGTCATGCCGCTGCTGCTTTGTCTGTCTCGCTGACGTCCTCCTGGATTCCAACTCAGTTGTTGACAAAGGAGTCTGTTGGGAAAATACTGGAGCCGTTTCATGCACTCTGGTGTGCTCCCGGTAGTCCCTACAAAAGCATGGATGGGTCGCTTCAGGCTATCCAATTCGCCCGTGAACAGGGAAGACCGTTCATGGGCACCTGAGGAGGCTTTCAACATGCTCTGGTAGAGTATGCGCGCAATGTGTTGGGTATCGGGGATGCAGAGCACGAAGAATCGGCGCCGGGTGCGCCAACACTTTTGGTCAGTAAACTGGCCTGCTCGCTTGTTGGTAAAACCCAGACGATAAAGATTTTACCAGGCTCACTTCTCCATCGAGCGTATGGGCGACATGAAGTGACCGAGCAATTTGCCTGCAACTACGGATTCAATTCACAGTTTCGGGACAAAATCGAAAAAGGCAAACTCAAAATCACAGGGGTCGATCCTGATGGAGAAGTCAGAGCTGTGGAGATATCCGATCATCCTTTCTATGTTGCTACGCTTTTTCTGCCGCAGATTTCTTCAGCGCCCGAGACCCCTCACCCCCTCATTGTTGCCTATTTGGTGGCCGCTTTAGCTCTTCCGACGCCTGCTAAGAAAAAGCAGTCAAGTTAACATTAAAATAGATGTCCGTCCTTTTTTTCTAATGAAAATATCGTGGCAGGATGCTATGGGAATATAGGGGATTTTTCTGCACCGGAACACTGACCGGGAAAGGAACAGTATGCTGGAACTGATGAGAAAAAGAAGAAGTATCCGAAAATTCAAGAAGGACCGAATTGCTCAGACCACAATAGATGATTTGAAAGAAGCGGTATTGCGATCTCCCTCGTCACGCGGAAATAGACCGTGGAAATTTTTCTTCGTCCAGGATGCCGGAGTTATCACAAAACTGTCCCGCTGCAAGGAAAGCGGATCCGCTTTCCTGAAAAACGCTTCTCTTGCTGTGGTGGTCTGCGGCGATGAATCTGTATCCGATGTATGGATAGAGGATTGCTCCATTGCCGCGATTATCGTGCACCTGACTGCTGAAAGCCTGGGACTGGGAAGTTGCTGGATCCAGGTAAGAAACCGGAGATACAACTCTGAATCGACCTCCGAGGATTACGTGCGAAACATCCTGGATATCGACCTCCCGGTCAGGGTTTTAGCCATCATCGCCATCGGGCTTCCGGATGAGGTAAAGGCGGGCCATCCTTACGAGAGCCTCGATCATGGGAAAGTCATAGCATAAAACCGACAAATGAAGGGTGCGATATTGAACAACCCTTAGCAGGCACGCAAGATTCCTGATCCAGCACACCCCAATAAGGGCATTCAGGATATGGATAAAAAAAATGCTTTGAAACTCGGGCTGGATTACGTGAACTTCCTTGTTTCTAACCGATATTATAACGTAAAAGAAGCCTTCCTATTCGGTTCATACACGCGTGGCCGATTCAACGATTACAGCGATATTGACATAGCTCTCGTATTGGCAGGGTATAAAGATACCATAAAAGAACTGTCAAATTTAATGCGTCTTCGCAGGAATTTTGATCTGCGTATAGAGCCTCATCCTATCACAGAAGAAGATTTTAAAAGCGGGAATCCTTTTGCAGAAGAAATAAAAAAAGGGGTGAAGATTTTATAATTTTTCAGCATCAAGCGCTGGCGCTTAACTTTATGTCACCTGAACCCCTGAACCCACGACCCCTTGAACTCTTTATCGCTTTGTGCCTTTGCCCCTTTTTTTTTAAAACTCATTGACAAATCAGAAGTAATGTGGTCTTTTAAGTCCGCATTTCAGCAGACCCATCAAAATTCTTATGCGTTCTTTTTAACGCATTACATATACGCATTAGTTTGTCACTCATTTGCTCGAAGACGGTTTTGGTATATCGCTACTATCATCGCCGCAATAACGGCAGGTTATACGGACCGAAAATGAAATTGTGCTAACAAGCTCTGAAGCAGAACAAATGACAGCATTTTGATAAGTCAATCAGAGGTGAGCATAGCGGCTGGATGCTGACACGACTATCAGAAGAGCTGGGGATGAACTTTTAATATAATCAACTTATATATTGATGAACGTCCCCAAGTCGCCCCCAAGTCGCCCCAAGTCGACTGCGGGGTCTGGGATAGTGGTGCTGGAATTGCATTCATGTTGATGTTCATGACACATAATGCCTGAATCTATCAATTTGCCGTCAAGGTAATTTTTTATAACCGTTTTAATTTCGCCGGAGCAACCTCTGAAAACCTTTATCCCATGACTGCCTAAAATATTTACAGCTCCTTCTCCCATATTTCCGGCCAGCATTATCTTTACACCCGTCAGAGATAATGTCTGGGCAATGTTTGACTTGCAGCCGCAGCCTACCGGAGAGTCAACTATTTCTTCGGAAATAATCTCGTTATTATCGTTAACTGTGAATACTGTAAAATATTCACAATGGCCAAAATGGTCGTCTATCCTGTTTTCCTTTGACGGCAATGCGATTTTCATTTTTGTCTTTCTCCTTAAGATATTTTTTTAAACAATCTATTTAGTTTCCATCTTTCCGACCCTGACTTCACCCCCCGCAATTTTTAAGGCTTTCCCATGAATCAATACATCTGCAATCTTTCTGTGTGCTGAATCGATAATTCGACCAAATGTCTGCCGTGATATATCCATCTTTGCAGCCGCTTGTTCCTGATATAAGCCTTCGAAATCGGCAAGTTTTATCGCTTCAAATTCATCCAGCGTCAAAACAACTTCTTCCAGTAAGGAAGAGGGTATTCCTCTCGGTTTATAATAATTTACATCCGGAATGCAGCCTATTTTTCTGCAACACTTTGGTCTTGTCATAATATTGCCTCACCGATATACATTATGAGCATATGCCCATAAATAGTCAAGAAAATAATTTGATTTGCAGAAAATAAAACTGAATGTTGCAAATATGATGGTTTCGTAAAAAGTCCAAATATGCTCTCTTAATGAGCTTTTTGGGGATTTTTAAATGACTTCGCTAAATCACAAGAACTCGGGTTAAAGCCCTCAAACAGCTTGTGATTTTTAACGCTCAGTTCCTTAAAAAT
>JAUYEO010000376.1 GCA_030689795.1 Desulfobacterales bacterium
AGGCTTTTACAGGGGAATTCTATAAAAAATATTGCGGCGCAAAGCTTGAGAATGTCATGGATACATTAAGGGAGATGAAGTCTCTCGGCATTTTTATGGAAGTTACCACCCTTATTATTCCGGGGCTGAATGATGACGACATGGAACTCGAAAAACTGGCGGAATTTCTTGTCGGGTCCGTCGGCCCTGAAACACCTTGGCATATAAGCAGATTTCATCCCACATACAAGCTTGAAGACAGGCCTCCAACGCCTCTTGAAACACTTGTTTCGGCAAGGGAGATCGGAATAAAATGCGGTTTGAAATATGTTTATACGGGAAATGTGCCTGGAGAAGAGGGAGAAAGTACTTTCTGTCACAATTGTGGCAAAATGCTTATTGAAAGAATCGGGTTTTATGTGAAAAAAAATGCGGTTGAAAAAGGCATGTGCCCCTATTGCGGAGCGCGTATGGACGGAGTCTGGCAATGAAGCGCTGGAACGGCTGGGGTGATCTTTCGGTTAATGTAAAACTTCCTGAAAAGGGGCTTGAAATATTAAAGGGGCTGATCGGAGAAGGGTCTCCCGGAAAAGACGTTTCTATTGAAAAGATTCTGGAACGCGTGCCCGCTTCAAACATGCCTTCACGTGACCTTGTGTCTGTAAATCAGGAAACAAGGCTCCACCATGCCCACGGCCAGAGCATGTCCGACTGGATAGATCTCCGGTGCGGCACTATGAACAAATTCCCGGACGGAGTTGCTTTCCCTTCGACTGTTGAAGAACTTGATGATCTTATGGAATTTGCCGGAAAGCACGGAATAACGGTTGTTCCTTACGGTGGAGGGACAAGCGTTACCGGGCATCTTAAAATACCGGATACCGGGCGGCCCGTGCTGAGCCTTTCTTTGAGACGGCTTAACAGATTGACAAAGATTGATCCGGAAAGCCAGCTTGCGACTTTCGAAGCGGGTGTCCTCGGCCCGGAACTCGAGGCAAGGTTAAGAACAAAAGGATTTACCCTCGGTCATTTCCCGCAGTCTTTCGAGTACTCTTCCCTCGGAGGCTGGATCATGACACGTTCAAGCGGCCAGCAGTCCCTTCATTACGGGAAAATAGAGAATCTTTTCGCGGGCGGCGAACTGCATACTCCAAAAGGAGTCATGAATTTGCCCCCGTTTCCAGCATCAGCAGCCGGGCCTGATCTGCGGCATCTTGTTCTCGGAGCAGAAGGAAGGCTGGGTGTGCTGACAAAGGCCATTGTGAGGATATCTCCCCTGCCTGAACTGGATGATGTTTACGGGTATTTCTTTCCGTCATGGGAATCGGGTGTCGAAGCCGTAAGAGAGCTTGCGGTAAGCCGGCTGCCCCTTTCAATGATAAGGTTAAGCAATCCGGCCGAGACATTTACAAGTCTTGCGCTTGCGGGGAGTGAGTCTAAAACCAAACTTCTTGTTGCTTACCTGAATCTGCGCGGCGCAAGGGAGAAAGAGGCATGCATGTGCCTTATAGGTTTTATCGGCGGCAATCACCTTGTTTCAGCCGTCAAAATAGAGGCGAAAACGACCCTGAATCGTTTCAATGCCGTTCCTGTGGGCAAGGTAATGGGTGAAGCGTGGAAGAAAAACAGGTTCCGGATGCCTTACCTGCGAAACAGTCTCTGGGAATCGGGTTACGCGGTGGATACGTTTGAGACTGCCCTGACATGGGGAAAGGTTCTTCCTGCCGTGAAATCCATTGAAAAAAAGATAAGAGACGCCCTGACGGAGCATGATGAAAAGGTTCATGTTTTTACCCATCTTTCTCATCTTTATACGACAGGCTCCAGCATCTACACAACCTTTGTTTTTCGCATGCCAAAGACAGCCGGAGAGGCGTTGAGAAGATGGCAGATTCTTAAAAAAGCCGCGAGCCTTGCAGTGGTTGAGGCGGGAGGAACAATAAGCCATCATCACGGGGTTGGTTTTGATCATAAGGAATACATGGGTGCCGAAAAAGGCCCGGTAGGGGTGAGCATTTTAAAGAATGTGTTTGATCATGTTGATCCCGACAGGCGCATGAATCCCGGCAAGTTGATATGAAAAGGTATGAGGTACGAGACAAAAGAAAAATTTGCCACAAAGACACAAAGTCACTAACTACCTTTTTGTGTCTTTGTGCCTTCGTGGCGACGAAAAAAGGGAGGAAGAGATCAATAAATTAGGCGTGAATCATGAGTCGGGAGCAGGCGTTGGGCGTAGGGAGAAGAATGTTTAATGAATATAGCTGATTTGCAGGAAAAGTGGGATCTTGTTGTCATAGGAGGAGGAATCACAGGTGCAGGCATTCTGCTTGAAGCCGCCCGGATGGGATTGAAGGCTCTTCTTGTTGAAAGAAATGACTTTGCTTCCGGAACCTCGAGCCGTTCTTCCAAACTCGTTCACGGGGGATTGCGTTATCTCAAGGAAGGCCGCCTCTATCTGACGTATATCTCCGTGAGAGAACGTGAGCGGCTCATAAAGGAGGCGCCGGGGATGGTTGAGCCTCTCGGCTTCATGACGCCGGTTTACAGTGACCGCAGGCCGGGCAGGCTTGCTTTAGAACTTGGCCTGAGGATTTATGATAATATGTCCCGTCAAAGGGATCACATGTTCTACGGGCAGAATGAATTTTCAATGCGTGTTCCCGGTGTAAAACAGGAAAATCTTCTGGGCGGATTTCGTTTCCGGGATGCGCAGGTTGATGATGCCAGGCTTGTTCTCAGGGTAATTAATGAAGCGCTCTTATCGGGCGGACGCGCTTTAAATTACGCCGATGCGGTTGAAATAAGCCGGAATGCACGGGGGGATGTAGCCGGAGTTGTCATAAAGGAGAATGAAACGGGTGAAACAAAACAGGTCTTAACCCGCGCGGTAATAAATGCGACAGGCTCGTGGGCGGAAAAGCTCCACCCCTCTCCTGACCAAAGCCTCCATCTGCGACCGTTGCGGGGCAGTCACCTTGTATTCCCGGGATGGGCAATTCCTTTTCCCGAGGCTGTTACTTTTTTTCACCCTGCCGACAGAAGGCCCATATTTATTATACCGTGGGAAGGTGCGGTGATATACGGCACTACGGATGTTGACCATAAAAACGACCTGTCTTTGGAGCCGGTTATCAGCAGGGAAGAGATTTCATATCTGATGGACGGTCTTAACGCTTTTTTCCCTTCTCTTGAAATATCGTTAAAGGATGCTTTATCATCCTATTCCGGAATAAGGCCTGTTTTAAGCAGAAAACATCTTGCGCCCTCAAAGGAGTCCCGGGAGCATGTTGTATGGATAAACAGAGGTCTTGTGACGATAACCGGCGGAAAGCTGACCACGTTCAGGAAACTCGCATCAGATGCCCTGAAAGCGGCCATGCCTTTTCTGCCTTCTGTTAAGCCGGCAGGCAGTGAAATTGTTTTTAGACCATCTCCCGACGTGTTTACAGATGACAGAATTTCTCCCCTTCTGTTGCGGCGTCTTATCGGACGATATGGTGAAGGCGCAAAAGAAATTTTAAAAGATTCCGGGGCTGACGATTTGTCGTATATTCCCGGAACCGATACTGTCTGGGCTGAAATACGATATGCGGCAAAAAATGAAGCGGTAAGGCATCTTGAGGACCTGCTCTTAAGACGGGTTCGCATCGGCCTGATAACTCCGGATGGCGGAAAGGAACATATCGGGCGGGTAAAAAAACTGTGTTCTCCCGTATTGCCGTGGGATGAAAAAAAATGGGATGAGGAGATAAAGATATATCTTGAAAAGTGGCGCCGTGCTCATTCCGTAGCGTGATAAGGGGATTGGGCGGATAATGCGCAAGCATGTACAATACCGAGTATTTGAACAGAGAATAATATGGTGTTATTATGGGCAATATAATTTTATTTGAATCAAAAAAAGTAAGGCGTGTCTGGAGTGAAAAGGATCAGAAATGGTATTTTTCTATTCAGGATGTTATTGAAATTCTGACGGGCAGCGCGGATATAAAACAGTATGTAAAAAAATTAAAAAGTCGCGATCCTGAATTAAAAAACAGCTGGGGTACAATTTGTACCCCGGTTGAACTGGAAAAAAAGAGTGGCACAAGGGTTTCCGTTAAAGAAAATTACAAAGAACTGCCGGAAATTAAACGCAAATCCATCAGACATGTAGAAAGTTAATCACCCTCCTTTTTAAATAGCTGTATCATTAATCCTATGTCACCTGTTACCGTATATTTTTGTTCCATGAACATCTGCTGACCGTCAGCCTTGCCGGTCATAATGTCCATCCATACCGCAAAGGGTGTCTTGACAGCGATGTCGGGATTTTCTTCAGTTCCTTTTTTTGCTTCGACATTACCCTTTTCAATAATGAAACAGCACGAATCTTCCACGTGACCGGAAAAGTCAAACTGCAGGATTACCTTCCGATCACCGGCTGCCCCGGAATTAATGCCGAAGGGAAAGAGCCACATGAAGCTTTTAAGAGAATCGGGCCGCGGAACCATGTTTTTCTTTTCAAATTCTTTTGGTGTCACTTTCTCGGCGATGCAGGTTTTCCAGAAGAGGTTGCCCATTTCGGCAAAGAGCCGGGGATCCACGAGGGGTTGCGTTATCCTCGCTATGGTCTCCAGGGAGACAGCCATGGAATGTACCAGTTCCTTCCCTGCCTCTGCAATGGCCTCCAGCACGTCGCCTGCTTTCTTTTTGAAAAGCGGATTTGTCAACAATTCGGCGGCGGGTCGATAAATCTCGGCTGCAAGCTTTCGGCCGGGAGAGGCGAAAGAATATCTCATGTGCGCCGACAATGGGCCAAAGTGAGCCTCGTCCGGCATCCCGGAAACTGATAGCATTACAACCGCCGGGGACCTGTGATGCAGGGGGTGACACATCCGCCCCTCGTGAATCTCAAAAAAAGGCTCAAGAGATGGAAGCGTGCGCTCGATAAAAGCCTTCAACGATGCTGTCATGGCGTAGTTATACAGGGGTGTAGCGTATACAACGAGGTCGGCTTCCAGCCATTTTGGGAAAAGTTCCCTGGTCATATCGTCTTTGTGAATACAATGACCGGGGGTCTTTGTCCAGCAGGTGAAGCAGCCGATGCAATTTTTGATCTTTTTCTCGCGAAGATTCACGACATCAACCTCAGATCCGGCATCGCGCATCCCATTTACAAGATGATTGAGCATCAGCTCGGTTTTGCTCTGACCGCCGACACGGGGGCTGGAATTAATAGCAAGTATTTTCATGCTGTTCTCCGTTTATATGTTGATTGACTCGCCGATATTCTTTCATAAACAAAGAAATCAGCCGGAGCGTAACGATCGGATGGATTGACTGGTT
>JAUYEO010000009.1 GCA_030689795.1 Desulfobacterales bacterium
GGTAAACTGGAGGCAGAACTACCCGAAATATGCAGTAAGCATGCTCAAATCCTTTTTCGGCGAAAATGCCTCTAAGGAAAACGAGTTCGGGTACCAGCTGCTCCCGAAACCCGATGACGGAAAGTCATATTCCTGGCTGGATATCTTTGATGAGATGTACAAGGGAAGCATCAAGGGTTTTTTTGCATGGGGCATGAACCCGGCGTGCAGCAGCTCCAACGCCGGAAAAGCAAGAAAGGCAATGGCAAAACTCGACTGGATGGTCAATGTAAACCTGTTTGACAATGAAACAGGCTCATTCTGGAAAGGCCCAGGAATGAAACCTTCTTCAATAAAGACGGAGGTCTTTATGCTTCCTGCTGCGGTTTTTGTTGAAAAAGAAGGAAGCGTCTCAAACAGCGGCCGCTGGATGCAGTGGCGCTATGAAGGCCCGAAACCTCTTGGAAACAGCAAACCCGACGGCGACATCATCATGGAACTCGGAAACATGCTGAAGGAAGCCTATAAGAAAGACGGCGGCCAGTTCCCGGATGCGATCCTGAAACTCAAATGGGATTATATGACCAACGGCAAGTATGATCCCCACAAGATTGCAAAGGAAATTAACGGCTACTTCCTTGAAGATGCGACTGTCAACAACCAGGAATTCAAAAAGGGTGATCTTGTGCCCAGTTTCGTATTCCTGCAGGTTGATGGAAAGACATCATCCGGAAACTGGATTTATTCCGGCAGTTATACAAACAAGGGAAATATGTCCGCGAGGAGAAGCCAGAAGGATGTTGCCAGCAACATCGGGCTCTTCCCTGAATTTGCCTGGGCATGGCCGGTGAACAGAAGAATCATTTACAACAGGGCCGCGGTGGATTTGACAGGCAAACCTAATGACGAAAAGAGATGGGTAGTAAAATATACATTCGATCAAAAGGACGGCAAATATGTGCCGGGCAAATGGGAAGGAGATGTTCCCGACGGGCCTGCGCCTCCGCTCCAGAACCCGGACGGAACGGCCAGGGCTGACGGCAAATACCCGTTTATCATGCAGAAAGACGGTTTTGCCGCGCTTTTCGGCCCCGGTCTTGCGGACGGGCCTTTCCCCGAGCATTATGAACCTATGGAATGTCCGGTAGAGAAGAACTTCATGAGCGCCCAACTCGTCAACCCGACTGCGCCTGTTTACGGAACTGATGCCGACACATTTGCATCCTGCGATCCGAGATTTCCGTATGTAGGCACAACATACCGCGTTTCCGAGCACTGGCAGACAGGTCTCATGACCCGTCCCCAGGCGTGGCTTCTCGAGCTTCAACCGCAGGTATTTGTTGAAATGAGTGAAGAACTTGGAAAGCTGAGAGGCATTAAAAACGGGGAGCGCGTGAAAGTTTCTTCAGTGCGCGGCTCTCTTGAATGTACTGCAGTCGTCACCAAGCGGTTCAAACCGTTTAAGATCGGCGATTCGATAGTTCATGAGGTAGGAATGCCTTTTAACTTCGGATGGAGATGGCCAGTAAGCGGCAAGGAGGAGAGTCCGAACCTTCTTACACCGTCAACAGGCGATCCCAATACCAGAATTCCTGAAACCAAGGCCTTTATGGTCAACATATCGAAGATAAAAAGGGGGTGATCTAGATGAGTAAGTCGTTTTTTGTCGATAATACAGTTTGTACTGCATGCCGGGGTTGCCAGGTGGCCTGCAAACAATGGAAAAATCTCCCTGCTGAAAATACCGTCAACCGGGGCACTAATGAAAATCCCGCTGATGTTTCTTTCAACACTTATAAAGTTGTCAGAATGCGGGAAGAGGTAATTGACGGTAAATTGAAATGGCTCTTTTTCCCTGAGCAATGCAGGCACTGTGTTGAGCCCCCCTGCCTCTCAACGGCAGGCGATCCAGCTGCCATATTTAAAGACGAGGCAACAGGCGCCGTTATATACACTGCAAAGACCAAAGGCCTTAAGGCAAAAGAGATAATCGAGTCCTGTCCTTACAATATCCCCCGGAAAGGTAAAGACGGAACTCTTGCGAAATGCGACATGTGCAATGACAGGGTGCAGAACGGCCTTCTTCCGGCCTGCGTAAAAACATGTCCGACCGGCGCCATGAACTTTGGAAACCGGGATGAGATGCTTTCGCTCGCGAACAAACGCCTGGGAGAGGTTAAGAAAGTAAGCCCGGGCGCAATGCTTCTTGACGCGGATGACGTAAGGGTTATTTATCTTGTTGCCTACAAGCCCGAACTTTACCACAAATTTGCCGTGGCTTCGGTTTTTGATTTCGGAATCACAAGGCAGATGGCTCTTGCAAAAATGTTCCGTCCTGTAAAAAATATTGCTTCAGGACTTGTATAAGCAGAGCAAAATGTAACATCAGAATAAAGGGGAGAAGGCTACATAACTTCTCCCCTTTATGTTTCAGAACTGACGGTTTCGTAAAAAGTCCAAATATGCTCACTTAATGAGATTTTTGGGGATTTTTAAATCACTTCGCTAAATCATCCGCCTTAGGCGGATGATTTTTAACGCTCAGTAATTTAAAAATCTATTTCCCAAAAAGCTCAAATCCGTTCGCATATTGACTTTTTACGAAACCGTCAATAAGAAGGAAGATGAGATGACCGAAATATTAAATGAAACACCCGACAAGATCAAAAAAACAGCTAATGCCATAAAAAAACTCAGGCCTGCATATTCAAAAATACTCGATTTCTATGAAAAGATATTTACAGCCCAGGAAAAATCGGCAATAAAAACAGAAATCAAACCGGCACAGCTTGCAGACGATATCATTTCAATCAAGGCAAAAGAAAAATTTCCGCTGTTTTGTCTCTCCGAATTCTCTGTCGACGTCAATTCATCCCGGAAACTTTTCAAAAAAATCTGTAAAATAATAAATAAATCCGATAACCACATGTCATCTGTCGCAGAAGTCATATTCGCCGCAAATGAGAACAAAAAAATTGATTTTAATGAACTTTATACCGCCCTGCTGCACGATGATGATGCGTCTTTCGGCAATATCGCGTCAAAACTCAAAACCGACAGAGACGCGCTTGCCTTCATCACGTACAACAGCATAAAACCTTCGTTATCCATATTCGCCGAATCCGCTTCAAAATATCTTGACAAGGATAATCCGTGGGACAAAGGGTACTGCCCGGTCTGCGGAAACTCTCCCGTCATCTCCACTTTTGAATCCGACGGAAAAAGATTTCTGACATGCAGCTTCTGCTGGCATAAGTGGACTGTAACACGACTCTTCTGCCCCTTTTGCGATAACAGGGAAGCAGGCTCTCTCCATTATCTCTTTTCTGAAGATGAACAGGAATACCGGATAGATGTATGCGACAGATGCAACAAATATATAAAGAATGTGGATACGAGAATTATTACCCGTTTTGTTTACCTGCCGCTTGAACAGATTGCCACATTGCATCTTGACATAATGGCAAAAGAGAAAGGTTTTGAGAGCGGAGTACCGCTGGAATTTCAGGTGTAGCCGTGAAAACAGATGAGAAAAGAATAAGCCCTTTCCTGCTGGTTGTCTTTTTTTCACTCCTTATTGTAGCAGGCATAAACGCAGGGGAAGTGCCTGCAATGCTTGAAAAAGCAGTGACAATCTGTTTGAGCTGTATCGGTATAGGATAATTATGCCGCTAAGACGATGGATACAAACCATTGCCTCGCTTCTGAGCAACTCATACCTGCTGTTTCCGTTTAAAGGAAATATCTACCAGGGAACCTTAAAGTCATTTTGCACTCCGGGCCTGAATTGCTATTCCTGCCCTGCCGCAACAGGAGCATGCCCTCTTGGCGCTCTGCAAAACTTCATGGCAACCCTGCGGCCGGGATTACAGGCCGGATATCAGCATTTTGGTTTATATGTTATAGGCACGCTTGGTTTGCTTGGAAGCCTGGCAGGCCGCATGCCCTGCGGATGGCTTTGTCCTTTCGGATTTCTTCAGGAGCTTATTCATAAGATACCATCCCGCAAATTGAATATTCCGAGGGTTTTGTCATACGTTAAGTATCTTATTTCAATTCTTTTTATTTTTCTTCTCCCGTTGTTTATTGTTGATGAATTCGGATACGGCATGACCTGGTTCTGCAAGTTCATATGCCCGGCCGGAACACTTGAAGCAGGCATTCCGATGCTTTTTTTAAAACCTGAGCTTCAGGCTCTTGTCGGCTTGCTGTTTTATAACAAGATATTTATCCTGGGATTATTTCTCTTATGGATGGTGTACAGCAGGAGGCCTTTTTGCAGGGTTGCCTGCCCGCTTGGCGCCATATATTCTCTGTTTAACAAGCACAGCGTCTTTAAAATGATTCACGATCCTGACAAATGTACCAGCTGCAAAGCATGCTACAAGGACTGCCCGATGGAGGTAAAATTCTACGAGAGCCAGAATGACATTGACTGCATCAGGTGCCTGAAATGCATGAATGAATCGTGCAAATTTGGAGCAATATCATACGAAATTGCAGGGTTCAAGGAGTCAAGGGGCCAAGGGATCAAGGGAAAAACAGCGGTCAGGGGTCAGTAATCAGGTATCAGATCGCTTGAACCCTTGAACCCACGAATCCTGGGACCTTTCCTTTATTTTTTTGTCACAAGGGAAACCGAGGATTCTGAAAACTCCACTGGAATTTTCTTCCCGCCGTCATCTCCCTTTTGTTTTATCTTTACTCCCCGCGTCTTTACGCCAATATCCGCAGGCCTGGTTTTTATATCATAAATTCCGCTTGCGGATTCAAGATCGAGATCTCCCAGTTGTGACGATCCAGCGTAGACTGTTATGCTCTCGCTTCCGAAAGGAGGAGAAACCTCAAGGTCAAACCTGTCTTCCCCTGAAGGTATCTCATACACTGTTCCTCCCTTGAAATAATTGTCTGAGCTGTATGGGTTCGGAAAGAGCTGGACCGTCTTGCCGGCCGCATCTTTATATACCACTCTTGCGTAAAACGGTTTGTTTCCCCTGATATAGACCTTTATCTTCTCGGAGTTTTTATATTCTTTCTTATCCGTCCATACCCTGACGTTCAACGGGGAAGTCGGGTCATCAAAAGATGCTTCTTTTGCAGCGTTCTTGATTTTTTTCTCGTCAGGAAGGACCTCGGCTTTTATTTTCAGCCTGAAGCACTCACCTGATGAAGGATCCCTGAACCACCCCTTTCCGATCTCTTCGATAACCCTTACGGAAGCGTTGGAATATGCCTTTACCATATCGCTTTCCAGCACAAAGTTTTTCACTTCCGTGTTGCTTTCAAGGTAAGTCAGAGTGTAATCGACAGCTTTGCGTTTTGCGTCGGAAAGAGCCGCCTGCTCGGTTTCTTTTTTCGACTTGTCGTCTCCCATGCAGGCATGACCTTCAGCCTCCGTAATTGTGGACTGCGAGGCATAAATATTCGGTACCATCAGCACACAAACAAGGAATGTGATAAATATTTTATTCATGGAAAAACCCCATTATTTGCGAAGCCACCGAGCCCTGTGCCTATTCAAGAAAGATTTCTATCTTTTTGTCCAGAAAAGACTCGGTCTGTTTTCCAACTATCTTTTCAACTACTTTCCCGTTTTTAATCAGGTAAATCATAGGGATGGCATAAATATCATATTTTTCAGACATGTCTACCTTTGTCCAGTAAATGGGGAAATTTACCTTTGCCTTGTCGGCTATCTTCTGCATAATTATAGGACCATCGACGTCAACGCTTATTCCCACCATCTTCAGGCCCCTGTCCCTGTATTTGTTATAGAGTCCGATCAAAACAGGCAATTCCTCGCGGCACGGCCCGCACCACGAAGCCATAGCGACAACAAGAGACTTGCTTTCTTTACTCTTCATCAGTTTATCAAGCTCATGCGGCTCTATTTTTTCAATGATCATTCTTGTACTCTCCTGAGCAAAAATACTTGGAACAAAGAATGATACAGAGAAAAAACAAATAGCAACAAATAAGGCTCCCGTTTTTATGGTCCGCTTATACATTATTCTCATATACCTGAAATTCCATTTAAAATCTGCATAATCTATTTGCCTTTCAGTTTTTTCAGCTCCGTGACCAGAGCCCCGAGTTCGGGTCTTTTATTGATGTCAGCCACATTGGCATATCTTAAGATGCCTTCCTTGTCTATTACAAACAGGGCTCTTTCAGTAACTCCCTCGGTGCGTAAAACACCGTAATTGCCGGCCACTCCGCCGTGGGGCCAGAAATCCGAAAGGACAGGAAACCATAATTTGCCCATCTGGTTAGTCCACGCGTAAAGGGTCGGAATATTGTCAACCGTGATTCCAAGCAGGATTGTGTCGTTTTCCTCAAAAAAGCTCCTTGCAAGGTTATATCCGGGCCACTGGTCCGAACAGACTGGAGTCCATGCTGCCGGAACAAAGGAAAGAACTACATTCTTTTTTCCTTTAAACTGGCTGAGAGAAATTTTCTCCCCGGAAATGGCAGGAAGCGTGAAATCAGGAGCCGGTTCACCGACTTTGACCTTAAGTACACTGTCGACCGGTTTCAACTCGCCCGGATTATATATATTGTTCTTGTATGCGTCGGACAGGCCAAAGGCCGGACTGACCAGTACAGCAACAGCCAATATCGAAATAATATATTTTATATTTTTAATCATGGCTAATACCTCCTTATTTAAAAACCCGAAAAACCTTTCACCTTCTTCAGAAATTCATCTGGATCACCTACGCCCCCTAGTTTGGAATACACAACTTTATGGGTTCCATTCTTGCCAATTTTTATGGCAATAAAATATGGAGTTCTGACTTCTCCGAGAATCCCGTGAATCGAAAAATCACCATCAGAGAACAATGGAAACTTTATACCGTATTGCTTCCTGAAAAAATCGATTTCAAAATCAGAGTTTCCAACCCCGATTCCTATCAGCTTTAATTTATCCTTAAGATTGCTGTCGCTCATTATCCTGCTGTAAAGATCATTTACAACAGGAGCGTCTTTCTGACAATGCGGGCAGTACATGCTGAATATCTCTATCAACACGACCTTTGCCTTTATTTGAGGGATAAGGAATGTACTCCCTCCATTTAATCCGAGATATTTCCTGTATCCCTCAGCTCCTGGAACCGGAAGGCTGATCTTTGGAAGTATTCCGCCTTCGGGAGGCGGTGCGTTTTGTCCGAATGAAGGAAATGACAAAA
This sequence comes from Desulfobacterales bacterium, assembly GCA_030689795.1. GTDB lineage: Bacteria > Desulfobacterota > Desulfobacteria > Desulfobacterales > RPRI01 > RPRI01. Next base: position 7,170 of record JAUYEO010000009.1, read on the forward strand.
TCAAGAAGCTGAAAGCAACGATAAAACCTATCAGGGCTTTTTGCATGATGTAAACCTCCTTATAAAAGTTTCCGCAAATACATTTTCGTTCAAGGATATCATCATTGAAAAGATTAGGCCACAGGATTTTTCTCCGCGTCATACGGTAAGTCCTTTGGACTTTAACAGGGGCGCCGGATCGATCAAATGACGCGCGAACCAGTCTTTATTTGTTCCTGTTTTAAAGGCAATAGACAACAGCTCGGAAAAGTGAAAAATAGGAACAACCCTTTTAAGCGTGCAGCGGATCTCTATGTTCAGGTGGCACATCGCGCATGCGGTGACGATACACTCTGCGCCCGAATCGACGGCGTTTTGAACGATCCGATTAACCATCGGGCCGGCCACTTCCGGTTTTGCCGCCGAAAGAAATGTTCCGCAGCATCTTGAAGAATAACTCCATCTAATTGAGCTTGCCCCATAGCAGGAAAGGAGCTTTTCCATAAGACCATGATAATTTTTTTCATGGCGCAATTCAGGAGGTCTCGCCAGCATGCAGCCATAATAGGGGGCGAACTTTAATCCGTTAAGTGTCGTATTGGGCAGACAATCGATTCCGTCCATCAGTTCGAAAAAATGGAGTATCTTCAGATTCAAATCGACCGGCCGCCCCCAGCAGCGTTCATAATCCTTCGTCGCGGCCTCATCTCTTTTTAACCGGCTCTGAGCCTGCTTTAAGTGAAGAATACAGCTAGGGCACGCAACAAGAAGCGGAATTCCTTCGGGCGCAAGAGACAAATTCCGGCATGCCAGATTAAATCCGAGCTCCGGCTTTATGCCGTGAGCGGAAGAGCTGCCACAGCAATTCCAGTCTTTCAGCTCCGCCAGGCGGTATCCCATGTATTTACAGACCTCGATCAGAGACTGGTTGTTCTCTTTCGCCGTCGTAGCCAGTGAACAACCCGGGAAATATGATATTTGGACTGCTGCCGCTTTATTCATGTTATTTCACCCGTCGAACCGGAAAAGAGCTTTTGAACCTCGCTTATGTTCAGGATTTTTGAAGGGCGCAAATCGAGTTTGCGCCTGGAAAGCAACTTCAAACCGATATCGATATCCGAAAAAAGATCGAGCTGCCGCAATTTATGGCGCATCATTATTTCAAGTTTATGAGTACGGCCATACCTTTCTATCGAGTTTAAAACTTCCTGATGAAAATTCAATATTCCCGGCTCAGCTATCCTTACACCTTCTTCGATAGCCGTTTCACGCAAGGCGCTCATTACCGCCGCTATGTCGATGGCCATCGGACATTCCGTGGAACACGTGTTGCACCCCATGCAGAGCCATATGTCCGGGGATTCCAGAGCTTCTCTGCCGAATCCGAGCTGAACCAGCCGGATTACTCCGTTCGGACGGTATTTCATTGCCTCAGATACGGGGCAACCGCTTCCGCAGCTTTGACATTGATAACAACGTCTGAAATCATCGCCTGACCTCCGGACAATCTCTTCACAGAAGCCGCCTTTTAGCCCGGCATGATCTCTCTCTTTATCAGAAGATTCTGTTTCCATTTACCTCCACCCATCCTGAAGCTTTACAAATAATTTACGGATATTCCGCTATATCCTTCAGAAGGCATTGACCGGGAGGGCAAAGAGATCCGCCCCAAACGACACCATACCCGCTCCTTTAATAAGAACAACACCACGATAGTTGAAAAATAACCATCTGACGGTTAAAAATCAAATATAAAAATATTTTCCGTCCAAGATTAAGAGGCAACTTCGTTTCCGATCAACTATCTTAAAACAAAAACCCCGTTTACATCTTCAGGAAACGAGGTCTTTTTTCAGGCTGGAGTCGTTTGAAGCTCTCAGCTTCAGGCAGCGGTGATTGCGCTCGCCGTTTCGGTTCAACTAAAAGCATTCCCTGGCTTTACGCCAAGAGACTTCAGAATCTTTGCAAGCGGACAGAACCCTGTGAAAGCAGACTGCAGGAGATTCGCGCCGACAAATGCCGTAAACCAGAGCCAGTAAGGGCTGTGATAATGAGAAAGAAGCAGGCTGATTAATATGAAACTGCCGGCAAAAGCCATAACAAGTCGATCGATTGACATATAGGCCTCCTTTTTCAATAATTGGTTCCGGGTTTAAGACAGCTCCCTTTTTTACGGTTTCATAAAAAGTCATTCCGTCCGCCGCGGTCCGCCTGAGTCGGACGCTTAATCCGCGCCCTAACGGACGCTTTTTAAAAAGTCGTCAATACTCATGTCGGATCTTATTCCGAAACGGGTTAATGCAAAATCGTATTTAACGGGGTCCTCCGGCGCAAGCTTCCTGAAGCATGATGTTATCTCAAGAGCCGTGCTCATATCCGCCTGTTTTCTGTCCGTAAATCCGATTAAACGGCTTATCCTGTGCATGTGAACATCAAGGGGGATAATGAGCATGGAGGGCGGAATCTTATCCCAGCCTCCGGGATCGACATCATCCTTTCTGGCCATCCAGCGCAAATAAAGATTAAGCCGCTTGCAGGCGCTCCCCTTTGTGACGAGCGGGATAAGATGCCCCGGCTTGCCGCAGCAGCCTGAAATTATCTTCCCCGTAAAAAATTCCAGGCCGTTTAAAACCGTTTCATCTTTTTTACCGACTCCCTTCAAAAAGCATGCGTATAAAGATCCGTATTCTTCAAGAACCTGCTTTAAACCGGTCAGCATGGCCGTTAAATTTTCATCTCCTGCGAACCTGTGCTTAAACCCTTTACAGGTTTTTTTTACAGATGAGAAATCTGAGTCCATCAAGAACAGGTATGGAGAAGAACCCATCTTATCCAGAACTCCCGAAACGCTGTTTAAAATCTGTGCAACCCTTCCGTATGCAAGCGAAGAAGCTATGAATCCGGCGATTTCACGATCCCTGATATCCCGGTAATTATAAAGAAACTCGAGCGGATCGGGATGAACATATCTTTTTTTATTATATTTCAGATAAAGCTTATCAAGGGTGTTTTTAAATTTCATGATTTTTCTTTGCCGACTGCCGTTATAACAATAAGCGACTTGCCGTCCGTGGACATCATCACGGCGCCGTTTTCATCAGTACGCAAAATCCTGCACCTTCTTGCTTTATATCTTTCAAGCACTTCGGGAGCAGGAAATTTATACCTGTTTTTCCACCCGACAGGTATAACTGCAATCTCAGGATCAATCTTATCAATAAATATATCCGTGCTGGACGACTTGCTTCCATGGTGCGGCACAACCAGAACCGTGCTCTTCAAGCGATTTCCGGACATCTTTACAATATCGGATTCCCCTTTTGCTTTTATATCTCCCGTAAAAAGAAACGATTTTGATCCGAATACGGCTTTCAAAACAAGGGAACTGTTGTCGCCTTTCCTCCATTTCTCTTTTTTATCCTTAAATCCAGGTTCCGGATACAGGATTTTAAACTCTGTTCCGTTTATGACTCTATTCCTTCCTATCTTTCTAAAATCTTCCATCTTTATATTTTTTTCTTTAATTATCTCAATCAGTCTTTTGTATCCGAGAGTGTCCACAGCTTCCCCGTTTGACCAGAACTCCTTTACGTTGAAATTTTCCGCGATATACAAAAGGCCGTTCAAATGATCGCTGTTCGGGTGTGAAAGAACAAGAGTATCCACACTCTTTATCTTGTTGCGCCACAAAAAGGGAGCTGTTATTCTTTCTCCCACATCAAATATTGAATTATCTGAAAATCCGCCTCCGTCAACAAGAACATTATAGCCGCCCGGGAGCTCCAGAAGGGCGGAGGTTCCCTGCCCGACATCAATGACCGTAACCCTGAGATCCTCATGCAGGAATCTCTTGTCAAGCCAGTACCATACATCCGCATATCCGGCAATTATCAAAAGTACTATTGCAATAAATGGCGCTCTTTGTTTAATCCGTTCAAAAACACTTCCTTCTCTTTCTCTTCCAATTTTCCTGTTTTCCCCCTTTAAAATAACAAAAACAGTGCCCAGCAGTAAATAGTACCAGCATATTTCAAAAAATGACGGCGTTACCGTTTTTATTGCGGCAAAAGGCAGTTTCGCAAAATAATTTATAAATTCAAGAGAAATCCCTAAAACTGCCGAACTTGCTTTTATAAGCCACACGGAAAGAAGGCTGCTTACAGGATAAATAAAAAAAGAAAGAAGTCCTGCGGACACAACAGCAAATCCGATTAAAGGCACTGCAACACAATTTGCGGCAAGGCCGACGAGCGAAACCTGATTAAAATAGTACATGACAACCGGAAAAGTCCCAATTGTTGCAAAAAACGAAACGAGGAAAAAGGCTGATGTTTGTCTCTGAATCCTGAACCGCCAGCCTTCCTCTGCCTTGCTTTTTCCATCCTTCCTGTACAGAGTCAGATTCATCCCTGTAATAATAAACCAAACCGATAAAAATGAGAGTTGAAAAGATATGAGAAAAAGAGAGGGGGGATGAAAGGCAAGAATCAGCATCGCCGCAACTGCAAGAGTATTTATTCCGTCCTGCTCCCTTTCTACAAAAAAGCTCATAAGAAAAACTGAAACCATAATGACCGATCTCTGTGTTGAAGGCGACATCCCGGCAAGCAGCCCGTATATTATAACAGGAAGAAGGGATAAAATTGCCGCACCCTTTCTCGTCCAGGCATTCCAGAGAAACAGATTGAAATATGAAAGAAATTTATTAAAAAACAGGAACGAAACAGTTGCGACAATTCCAACATGAAGCCCTGAAATTGAAAGAATATGGCTTGTGCCTGTCCGGTTAAAATCCTCCCGAATTTCAGGGGAAATTGAATTCTGATCTCCTATTACAAGGGCTTTTAAAACTCCAGCCTCGTCGGAAGGAGCCGAATTCTCTATCAACAGGGCAAATTTTTTCCGTGCATTTTCGATCAGCCGTTTCCATTCTATATTCTCTTCGTTGTGTTCAACCCTGATCTTCTCCCCGGCCACATATGCAGTGCCCGTTATGCCGTTAAAGGCCATATATCTTTTGAAATCGAAACCTCCGGGATTGTTGAAATTCCTTATCGATCTTATGCCGCTTTTAAAATAAACTTTATCCCCTATTGATATTCCGGGGATATTGTTTAAAACCTTTACACTGATCTTTCCCGAGACCGGAATAACCTTTCCGTCATTCTCAACCGTTTCGGCCAGAAGCACGAATGTCAATTTTTTATTCCTGATTTCAGGGCTCTCAATCACCTGTCCGGATATGTTTAAAGATCCGGTATCCGTAAAATTAACTATGTGTGAAGCCGGAAGTTTTTCAGGAAACCAGGGTTGTATCGAAATATACCCGAGAGAAAAAAAAAGAAACAACGGCAGGAATAACGCGGACTTTTTTCTGATAATTTTTATTAGTAAAACGCCGGTGCAGCAGGTTACGGCAAGATATGCCCATACGCTGTGCCATGGAAACCGGAGGCCGCATGAAATGCCGGCAATCATGGATAAGAGAAGAGGAATAAGAGGTCGAAAGTAAATATCGCGATTCATGCGTCAACCTTCCGGTTGCATAAGTACAGGAACTTATTTTGGGGACGCAGATGAACGCAGAAGTTTAGACTGAAGGCTGTTAGGCTGTAGACTGTTTTTCAACCTCCACTTGAACCCTCGAATCCTTGAATCCTTGAACCCTTTTTATTTAACATCTGCGGATATCGGCGAAAATCGGCGTCCTATATTACGCTTTCACTCTTTTTATCTTTGCCCCGAGGGAAGCAAATTTCTTTTCTATAGCCTCGTATCCCCGGTCAAGATGGTATACGCGGCTGATCTCTGTTGTGCCTGAAGCGGCAAGTCCCGCAAGTATCAGAGATGCGCTCGCCCGAAGATCTGTTGCCATCACAGGAGCTCCCATCAGCATCGAAACACCTGTAATCATGGCTGTGTTTCCCGAGATCTTGATGTCCGCTCCAAGTCTCTTCAGTTCGCTTACGTGTATGAACCTGTTTTCGAAAATAGTTTCCGATATGACGCTGAAACCCTTCGCAACGGAGAGCAGCACCATGAACTGGGCCTGCATGTCTGTGGGAAATCCGGGATAGGGCATTGTTTTTATATCTATACTTGTGATTTTATCTCCTCCCCTTACACTCATCGTATTGCCTTCGATTTTGACATCAGAGCCGGTCAGCCTCAGCTTGTGAATAACAGATTCAAGATGGGAGGGTTCACAGTCTAATATCTTTATATCTCCTCCGGAAAGGGCTGCAGATACCATGAATGTGCCGGTCTCTATTCTATCAGGTATAATGGATACGGATACGGGTTCCAGGGAGGGAACGCCTGTTATTTTCAATACCGATGTGCCTGTCCCTTCTATTTTTGCGCCCATTTTATTCAATACATCGGCAAGAGCCGTAACCTCCGGCTCCCTTGCAGCATTACGAAGAACGGTAACGCCTTCGGCAAGGGCTGCGGCCATCATGAGGTTTTCAGTTCCCGTCACTGTGACCGTGTCGAAAAATATTTCTGCGCCTCTTAAGGTTTCAGCGCTTGCTTCAACATATCCGTGCACCAGTTCAACTTTTGCTCCAAGCGCGGCAAGGCCTTTAAGGTGCAGGTTAATGGGGCGTGCGCCGATCGAGCATCCGCCCGGCAGGGAGACCCTTGCCTTTTTCAGCCTGGCAACAAGGGGACCGAGAACAAGTATGGACGCTCTCATCTTTCTTACAAGATCATACGGAGCCTCAGAGTTATTGAGCCCCCCTGCATCGATTCTGACGGTGTGCCCATCCGTTTCTACTCCGGCGCCGTGGTTTATCAAAAGTTCCTTTGTGCTCTCAACATCTTTTAAATCGGGAACATTCGAATACGTACAAGGTCCGTCAGTAAGCAACGAGGAGACAAGAATAGGAAGAGCCGCATTTTTTGCGCCGCTTATCCTGACCTCGCCTCTCAAGGGATGCCCTCCTTCTAAAATTATTTTATCCATTCTTCCCCTCGTTTCCTTAAAACAAAAAAGCGCTTCCCCGGAATTCAAGGGGCAAGCGCTTTTTTGTTGTAACTTTATTTAAATTCTAATGGTGATGATCATCTTTGCCCTTATCAAGGAAGGTATCATAAAAAGCCTTGCCGATACAGAACGTCATTCCGAGGCCTATAATTGTAAGAGCATACCAGAGTCCGCCCATAAAAACCATATGGGACATATCCCACATCCATTCAAAACAAAAAGGAAACATGATTTACCTCCACACAATAAAACCGATATCTTTTCTTTAAGCCTCCGGATTCAGTTCCTGCTCCTGCGGGAATATCGGCAGATAACGGTATGACAAAGATATAAGGATTACACCGTATGCAACAGGCAGGATAGTGGTTGCAACTTCCTGCCAGCTCGGATAGTACATTACCCAGTTTTCGAATGTTAATACGGGCACAGCCATTACCTGGAGAACCATTACCCACCGGTTGACACATGCTCCAAGCACTGCAAGAATTATGGCGGTCATCAGCGCAGCCGGGTTTTTACGCCCTTTTTCAGATATAAGTATCATCGCCGGAACGACTCCGCAAATAACGATTTCAAGCACAAGTATCCAGATGCCGTAGAAAGGATTGTTTGAATAAAAATCCATGAGGTTAAACCCGGCGGCAGGAGCCGTAACTTTAGCCCAGTACCATGTGTCGATTATTTTTGCTATTATATAAGTTCCTATCATCCAGCCGGAAATTTTTGCAAGGAGCTCGATCACATTCTGCTTTACAAGTTTTTTCCCTGTTATTTTTTCGGTAATTTTGGTTATCAGAATTGTAAAACAGGGTCCGCAGGCGGCAGCCGACCACGTATAGAGGAAAAATGTCCACGGCCAGATAAATATTCCTTCCCTGTAACCGAACGGACGCCCGAAAAGAACTCCGGACACCCCGCCGAGTGAGCCCTGATGGAAAAAGGAGAGAAAGGCCCCGGTCGCCGCGAAAACGGCCATTATCTCGTGCATGTTGTGTCCAAGCCTGTGAAAGAAGGGAATCTTGTCAATCTGTCGGTTTTCAAGGATAAGCGGAACATATTCTATGGTAAGAACGCCGAAATAGCATGTAAGGCAGAAAGCCACTTCGGTAAGCATGGAATGCACGTTTGCATGCCAGAAAATGAACCAGCCTCTCAGCGGCTGCCCGATATCTATGGCAAGTATGAGAAGAGCGGAACTGTAACAAATGAAGCCGATAAGAACGGCATAGTTGATTATGTTTTTCAGTTCATCCTTCCCGACAATGTATCTTAAAAATCCGGTAAAAAACGCCCCGCCCCCCAGAGCTATAACCGCAAGGTCGGCCCAGATCCACAGAGCAAAGCCGTAAGCATCATTCATATTAGTCTGATTGAGTCCCTTGAACCAGCAAAGCAGCATGGCAAAAACGCCCCATAACAGTACCGCACCGGCCGCGCCTATCCACAAGGCAAACTGCCATGTCGGACAGCGCTTAACTCCCCTGGGTATTAATGCTGAATCCATAAGTCCCTTACTCCTCAATATCTGCTGTTTCTTAAAAATTTATATGGCATCGTACCGGTTAATATATTTGTATCAATGACGCCGGATTACTTTTTTTCATCTTTGAGATAGTTATCGCCCGCCCGTCTTACCCATTCCCTGCCTGAAATGTAATAAACCTTGGGGTTCGTCTGGAGCCGCTCAAGGAGCCGGAAGGCATTACTGCTCTTTTTAAGTTCATAAACGGCATGTTTGGGATTATTAAGGTCTCCGAAAGCGATCGCGCCTGCAGGACATGCCTGCGTGCAGGCCGTCTGATATTCATTCTCCTCTATCTCACGGCGGCCTTCGAAATAAGCCTTATCCTTGGCAAGCTGATATCTGTGGAAACAGAAGCTGCATTTTTCAACAATGCCCCTCATCCGGACGGACACGTTCGGGCTCAGATATTTCTCCATCCCGTCCGGCCAGACCGGATCCCACCAGTTGAAATACCGGGCATGATAAGGACATGCAGCCATGCAATACCTGCATCCGAAACATCGTGTGTATATCTGGCTGACGATCCCGGTCTCCTTGCTATAGTCGGTCGCGGTCGCCGGACAAACTGAGACGCAGGGGGAATGACCGTGTTCGCCTTTTCCACCGCAGTGCTGGCACGGCCGGGGAAGATAACAAATATCGGCATCTGGAAAAGGCTTGCCGTTTGTCAGCTTATAAATCCTGAGCCATGTTATGCTGTCAAGCTTCTTCGACTCGTCTTCCTTGAAAGGCACATTGTTTTCGGCCATACAGGCAACCATACAGGCTCCGCAACCGGTGCACTTGTCCAGATCAATGACCATCCCAAATTTTTTGACTTTTTCTTTACTTTGTTCTTCTTTCATCAGAACCTCATGCTCTAAATTAGGCTTTGATCAGATTCGCCCTGATTCCCCAGGCCGCATCAAGACCGGAAGCAGGATCCTCCACCGTTCCGATAAGTTCATTGACATTTATTCCCTTGCCGGCAAGATAATTGTCATACGCGGTATGGCCAAGGCCCCTCGGCATGGCCACAAGACCGGGCATGATCCCGTCAAACAGATGAACCTTAACTTTTGCGCTTCCCTTCGGGGTTTTAAGAATTGCATAACTCCCCTCCGAAAATCCGCCTGCCCTGGCAGTCGCAGGATTTACCTCTACAAGGGCGTCCTTCCCTTTCAAAACCGTATCTTCGACGGTTTTTACGGCAAAGGGCGGATCGCCGATATAACCGCTTGCAATTCTCATCGAATCATAAGGGATAAGAAGAAGCGGATATGCCTTCGGATCTCCTTCGGCATTTACGGGAGCAAAGAGGGCGGCAAGATCTATAAATCCGCCTGCGAACTCAAATTTCCCTGAAGATGTTTTAAAAACAGGAGTTGAAGATGCCCCATCAGTCCAGAATCCTTCCCTGACCAGTTTATCCCACTTACCGCCGAGAATCTCTTCAAGGCATGCGCTGTAACTCTTCCACGGGAAAGAATCCGCAACCGGTGAACCCATTTCTTTCGCAATAAGGAGAACAACATCACCTGCGTGTTTCGTGTTAAATTGCGGGCTGACAACCGGCTTTGAAAGGCTTACAACAGGCTTTGAGAGGCCTGTAGCAACATAAACGTCTTCATAACGCTCGAGATAAACATGGTTGGGCAAAATAAGGTCGGAATTTATTGCCGTCTCATCCATGAACGAAGAGAAACTTACAATAAAAGGAATCTTTTTAAAAGCCTCCTTTACGGTGTTTGTATCGGACAATGAATAGAGCGGATTTGACTCTAAAACAAAAAGTACGTTGACCGCAGCTTTCCCGGATTTAACCGTTTCTGCAAAACGGTTGGTAAGATTTTTTGCATATCCGAAATTTCCGCTGCCCGCGCCGTCGGCTCTTTCCTTTTTAATCCCTTCCGCAGCAATGTCGTCGGCGATATAATCAGGCCATGCCATATATCCGGGATTGGGGAAAGCGAAAATTCCGCCTTCCTTGTTTATATTTCCAACGAGGGCATTCAATGCCTGGACCGCCATCAACTCGCCCAGAGAGCCCTGGGCTCTACCCTGTCCTCTTCCGCAGATTGCAACAGGTTTTGCAGCCCGCGCAAAATCCACAGCCAGCGCTTCGATGGTTTCTTTCTTTATACCCGTTATCTTTTCAGCCGCATCCGGCGTATAGGCCGACAGAACAAGTCCGGCAAATTTATCGAAGCCGGAAGTGCTTCCTTTGACGAAATCGTTCCTGTAAAGTGATTTTGTGATAATCACACCGGCAAGTCCCAGAGCGAGAGCATATTCGGTTCCCGGGTTAATCGGAATCCATTTGTCGGACTTCGCGGCAGTATTCGACAGACGCGGTTCAACCTGGACCGTTTTACCGCCTGATTCCCGCCATGAGCTCTTGGCCCTTATCATGCGAACGGGAGAACCCCATCCTTCAATAATGCCGCTTCCGAAGCTTAAGATAAAGTCGGCTTTTTCAAGGTCAAAGCCCTGCTGTGCCGCAAATCCGAAAGAAAGGGAAAGAGCGAGTTCATAAGAATCCAGAACCGACGGCATACGCATAAAATTAGGGGAACCGTATACCGAAAGAAATCTTTTGAAAAGCGTCGGAACGCTGCCCTTGTCGGTACCGGATATGCATGCAACCGAACTCGATTCGCCGTTTTCTCTCAAATCTCCAAGCTTCTTCGCAACTTCCGAGATTGCCTCTTCCCATGTTATTTTGACCCACTTGCCCTCTCCTCTTTCACCGGCTCTTTTCAAAGGAGTCTTCACACGGGTTGGCCCGTACAGGAGCTGCAATCCCGACAGGCCGAGGAGACAAATACCTCCGTCATTTACAGGATGCCCTTCCATTCCCTCTATCTTGACGGCCCTGTTGTCGACCTTGCGGACAGATATTCCACACCCGCCCGGGCAAAGTGTACATGCAGATTTCACATAAGTTGTCTCACCATCTGCCGGGACAGGAGTCCATGGCCACATTTGCGTCCATATTGCACTGTCATCCGCCAGCTTCCAGGGTATTGGTGAAAGGGCTAAGCCGGCTGCACCACCAATTCCAAGTGACAAAAAACATCTTCTGTCTATTTTCATTGATTCTTCCCCTTAAACCTGAAAAACTAACAAATTTTTTATCTGATTATTGTTGATTGACTTTTTGCGAGTCCATCAATTTATTTATGGCATACAAAGCACGCATCTTTATCGGTTTGAACGCTTGATTTTCTGCCGGTCTCCTTTTCGTGGCATTCGGCACAATCATCCATCTTCATCCTGTCCCAAGAATTTTTCTTGATTCCGGCCATACTCTTTCCCCAAATATCACGGCTGTAACCGGTCAGCCTGTTTTCTTCGTATGGCTTCAGGCTGGTCGATTCGCCGATCGGCCCGTGGCACGTCACGCAATCCATTCCGGCCAGTTTGACATGAACAGAATGGGAGAAGAAAACACAGTCCGGCTGTTTTGAATAAACAAGCCAGGGAACTTCCTTTTCTTTTGCAACATACTCCTCTACAAAAATCTTTTCTTCCGGACTTTCTCCCTGAACTTCCTGGTGGCAGTCGGCGCATTGCGCGAGTTTAGGCACCCCGGCATAACTTCCGTCTTCACGGAAGATGTGGCAGCTTTCACACCCGTTATCAACCGTTTCGACATGAAGAGCATGGTTAAAATCGACCGGTTGCCGTTTCTGGGAGTAAAGAAGTTTCGGGAAAACAACCCATCCGATTATGAGACTTGCAACAAACCCGATGATGAAAAACAGGATAACAAACCCGCCGGGGCCTTCTCCCTGCTCTTTCTCATCGACTCCCTTAAACGAAGCTATGGCATCTTCGCCGCCCGTGTCTGCAGAAACTCCTTTAGTTTTATCATCTGGTGTACTCATGGATACTCCGTCAAGCTGTGGTTAATAAATTCACAGAAACCGCTGAAACAAATCATATTTAACTTTAAACTATAACCAAGATATGAATGGAAAAATAATAACCGTTTTTTACCCCGTGCGATGATTCTTGTCAAGGAAAAATCACTGCCCGTAGCTGTGAAGTCCGGGAAGCAAATTAACTCCAAAATATGTAAAAAGCACTGCCGCGAAACCTATGATGGAAAGGTATGCAAGGCGCTTTTCGTGCCAGCCCCGCATAAATCTCGCGTGAATTAGAGTTGCATAGACAAACCACGTAATAAGCGACCAGGTTTCCTTGGGATCCCATCCCCAGTAACGACCCCATGCGGAGTTTGCCCATACGGCTCCGGTTATTATTCCTGCCGAAAGGAACAGAAAGCCGAACATTATCATTTGATGCGAAAGTTCATCTAAAATTTTCATATCCGGAAATAATTTTAAAAAATGGCCTTCTTCTTTCGAGTCATTCCGCTTAAAAAGAAACATTATGCTCAAACCGAAAGCTATTGCAAAAGCGGCATAGCCTACAAAACAGGTGATTACGTGCGCAATCAGCCAGTTGCTTTTCAATGCCGGCACAAGCGGCTGGATTCTGTCGCTGATATTAGGGGAGAGGGAAGCATATGCCATTGCTAAAAAAGCAAGCGGAGTCGTGAAAGCGCCTATTGTCCTGTTGCCATAACTTCTTTCAATTACAAGATATATCACAACTATAAGAAGCGCGAAAAACACCAGGGATTCGTATAAATTCGAAAGGGGAGCATGCCCGATCCCCATTTTGTATGATTCAACCCATCGCAGTGCAATACCCGAGATATTTCCGGCAATTCCTGCCAAAGCAGTCCATGTTCCAAATCTTCCTGCTAATGGTTTTTTAAAAACAACCGCAAAAATATAAAAAAATGCTGCAAACCCGTATATGAATGTGGTTATCGACAATAAATTTGAGCTGTTCATTATATTCATCCTTTTGACGATCCCGTAAAAAGTCATATGCGAACGGATTTGAGATTTTTGGGAAATAGATTTTTAAATTACTGAGCGTTAAAAATCACAAGGCTTTGACCGCTGCAGGCGAAACCTTCTTGTGATTTAGCGAAGTGATTTAAAAATCCCCAAAAAGCTCATTGAGTGAGCATATTTGGACTTTTTACGAGTTCATCATCCTTTTATGTGACTGCTTTTTCAGACAAAAGCTTTGCCATTCTTTGTGTCCTGACTTCCATTCCCAATTTATTTTTATTGGCAATTCCGGCAACCATCACCCTGCTTTTTCCGCCCTTTTTCACGACTTCAACACAAAGCCTCTTGTGAGACATGAAAAAAGAGGTGAAGCACCCTAAAATCATGACTACAAATCCGGTATAAACAACAGGGACTCCCGGATCCCTGGTCACCTGCAGTCCGGTGTAATACCGGCGACCAGCATCTTCCACCGATATGATCAATTCATCTTTCCTCATCTTGTCAAAGGACGGGAAACGCATGGGAAGAATCACCTCTGCAGGGTCTCCCTTCAACGGAGTCAGTATTCCCAGGAAGGCCTCTCCCAGATTATGCCCTCTGAAATCATAGGCGTCGGAATATTCCTTTATGACAAATTTCCCAAACGCTTCAGGGAGATTTATTTCCTCTCCTACAGAAGCCTTTCGCCTGTATATCATTCCAGTTTCACGGTTTGTAAAAGAAATCGATATCTCTTTCGGTTTCAAGGTTCCGTAACTTGACTGGAAAATATTGATCCCTTTGAAACGGATAGGATCATTTACGATTATATCCTTATTATATACCGGTTTTCCATTTTCAAGAATGGTAAGTTTTGACAGATATTCCTTTGGAGCTCCGGATTCATAAAAACTCACGTTAAAATCATCGCATCTTATTTCGAAATCAAGCGGCTGTTCCCGGCCGGTATTTCTCAATATGATGCTCTTTACACTCTCCCCTTCGGGAATATTCACCGAACCGTCAAATCCGAAAAACGAGCCCGCTAATCCCCCGGCAAGAAGCAAAACGACGCTCAAATGCACGGCATAAACACCAAGCCTTGTCCACCGCCCTTTTTCTGCAAAAATCACAAACCCCGTTTCCGTCTCTTCAACCTTCGTATATTTGAATGATCCTGAAACAACAGGCAGGAAAAGAGACTTCAGCTCTTCCGGAGTCCGGTTGCCTGAAAATTCCTCTTTGTATGATTTTCTCAATTTCGCGATATCGAAAGAAATCTCTTTTGCGAACACAATTTTCCATGTTGAAGAAAGGCGGTCTATTGAGCAGACTATAATATTGATCGTTAGAAAAAGAATCAGGAACTGAAACCACCATGAATGGTACATATCGAAAATATCCAGAAAGCTGAATATCCTGTATAAGAATTCACCGTATTCATGAAAATAGGCTGCAGGATTTTCATTCTGGGGAATAACAGTCCCGATTATGGAAGTACAGGCCAGTGTAAGAAGCAGTGTTACCGTTAATTTGACTGATGCAAAAAATTTCCATACCCCGTTCAGAGGGTCTCCGGAAATCTCATTTTTTTTCATTATATATAGATCCTTTCGGGTTTGAGCATGAGGAGCGTTATTATCAGACAAAAAAATTCGGGGCAATAGATAAAACGAAAGCCGTTATTTCCTGTCCGGATCCTTCGCAGGCTTTATGATAATTGTTGCCGCCCTGCCGTTATCAAGGTATTTCCCGGCAAGCTCCGATAGTTCATCCGTAGTTGCCGATTCATAATCTTTTATAATAGTTCTGGACCATTCAATCTGACAGGGATATCGGCCTGATTCTGTCAGGACATTATTAAGCCAGTATTTGTTTGTTCTCAGCATATCCTTTATCCTTGTCAATAAGGGATCTGCCGACCTTTTGAGATCCTCTTTTACAACACCTTTTTTTGCAATTTCGGAAACTATTTTTTTAATCTTCTCTTCCACGAGGAGAGCTTCATCCGGATTTACAACAGCTTGCATATAGAAAATACCGTATCCCGGATATGCCCGGCTTGGATTATTGTAGGCGGAATATGAGTAGGCAGCCCCCATCTTTTCCCTTATCTCTTCCCGTATTTTTTCAGAAACAATTTCAGCAAGAATATTAAAACGGCGCGTTCTCCCTATATTCCAAATATCCTCAGTCGGATACGCAACAACAACCTGGCCTTTTCCTGTTTCGGTTTCAACATTTATATTAAGAAATCCTGCCAAGGAAAATTTCGGGGAATCGGTTCTTTTCCGTTCAAATCCCGAGGGTCTCTCCGGAAGGCGCCCGAAGTATATAGAGGCAAGTTCTATCACACGGTCTTCATTAAAATCTCCGACTATCGAAATTTCCAGCGGATCATTTTTAAACGGCGGATCAATCCACGACCTGATGTCATCGAGTGATAATTTTTTCAGCTTTTCAGGAGACGGAAATCCGAAACGGGTGTCTCCGCCTGCAAGAAAACGATCGCCTGTAATATGCATGGCTCCGTCTATTGACCGTGAAAGCTCCAGATATGTCTGGTTGAACCGCTCCATAGAAAGCAAATACGATTCTTCCCTGTATCCGGGATCCATGATATGGGCATAAAAAAGCCCGAAAAGAAGTTGTGTTTCATCCGGGACGGATATGCCCTTAAGGAGAAAGCGCCCGTCTTCAACAACGAAAGACACCTTTGTGCTTTTTCCCGCAAGAGCCTCTTCCATTTCATCCTTGTCCAGCCCGCCAAGGCCGCTTTCATTTATAACCACCCCGGAAAGATCCGAAAGGCCTTCCAGCCGGGAAGGCTCTGCCGAGCTTCCAAATCCGAATGAAATATTTGCCCGGATTTCATTTGCTTCAAAATCGGTTTTTTTCAGATTAAGACGTACTCTGTTTTCAAAATCAATCTGAACAATTCCAAGATCAGGGATCTCCTTTCTCTCTTTAATTATTCCCTTCCCGACCGGCTCCGGCAGATAAGGGAAAACCGCCGTTCTCTTTTCCGCTGGCTTTTGTATCCCTGCCAATAAGCTTTCCCGATAAGCTGCAGCAATCCGGTCTTCCGGCGGAATATCTCTTTTCAGTTCGGCATTGCCTGTGACAATGATAAGCCTGTGTGTGGGATTCCATGTATTTATAAAGGAATCATGCAGGTCTTTTAGTGAAATTGAGTTTAAAACACCGGAATAGAATTCTTTTTCCTGTAACGGAGACTGAAATACTTTATGATTGTTTATATGCCGTATTATCTCATTGGCAAGAATCTGGCTGTCGCGTGTCGATTCCTGTTTAACCGCGTTATCCAGCATCGCCGTTAATTCTTTTTTCACCCTTTCAAACTCCCGGGGTGTAAAGCCAAATTCCAAAGCGCTTCTTAATGTCTGATCGAGTATCGGAATCGATTTTTCCCAGTTTTCAGGGCTGCAATCGGCTGAAATACCCGCATATTGAATCCGGCGCAGATAATAGCCGGAAGAAATGGATGCGGATGTGAATGGAGCTTTCTTTTTTCTAACCATTGCGTCGAGCCTGTTCTGAACAATCCTGTCTGCAATATCAGCAATAAAGCGCTTTTCCCGTATTTCCGAAGTCTCGACCTCCTTTTCCGCCTTGTTTACGATCTCAATGCTGACTGATGTGTTTCCCTCTTCTTTTTCATAGTGATAAAAAGCTTTGATCCCCTTATGGTTTATATCGCCGAACGGAGGATCGGGCTTTGCCGGAGCCTTGTGAGAGAATGCCGAGAATCTTTCCCCGATAAGGGAAATTGCGGTTTTTGAATCAAAATCCCCGACAATAACAAGAACAATATTTTCAGGCCTGTACCGGGCTTGATAAAAATCCCTCAATTTTTTGCCTGTCATTTTTTCAAGCACTTCCGTCTCGCCGATCGGAAATCTTCTCGATACTGCGGCATCAGGAAATTTGAACTTCATGGCCGACACAAATGTGCGGTAGGATGAGGAATCCCTGGATCTCTTCTCCGCTATAACAACCTTTCGTTCCCTTTCCACCTCCGAATCAAGCAGGAGAGCGCCTCCTGCAAAATCTTCCACAATAAGAAGACCTTTATCAAGGCTTTCTTTTTTCCCGTCCGGAAGGAGTATATCATAAACAGTTTCATAGAACCCGGTATGGGCATTGGCATCGGGTCCGAATTGCATTCCCATGTCTTGAAAATATTTTACAAGCTCTCCCGGCTTAAAGTGGGTGGAACCACAGAAAAGCATATGCTCAAGATAGTGTGCCAGACCTTCTTCCTTATCTTCTTCCTGCATCGATCCGGCCTGAACATTAAGGCGTATATTTACCCTGTCCTTCGGCTCATGATTTTCCATAAGCACGTACCTGAACCCATTCGGGAGGCGCCCATAAATAACCGAAGGATCAGGCTTGAGGTCGCTCTCTTCATAAGGCCACGGAGAAAAGTTAATATTTTTTTCTGCCAAAGCATAACCGGCGCCAAAATATCCGGGGCAGAAAAACAAGAAACTGAAAATTACTGCCCGGACCGGCAATTTTGCACAATATTTCTTAATATACTGTTTTAACATTATCTGAACCCCTGGACTTTGTTTACGGCAATTATTTGCCGATAAAATATTATTTTGAATCAGGTTTTGATGGACTCGTAAAAAGTCAATTTTTCGCCACGAAGTTGTTCCGGTAAAAGTCAATCAAATATTTACAAAAAATTTGCGGGTAAGCAATGCCGCAAATACTGTTCTTTGAAAATTCGGTAAAACCTATATACCCAGCCCCTGTTTTATGATAACGTTACGTCGGGAAT
>JAUYEO010000018.1 GCA_030689795.1 Desulfobacterales bacterium
AGATTTTTAAAGAACTGAGCGTTAAAAATCACAAGCTGTTTGAGGGCTTTAGCCCGAGTTCTTGTGATTTAGCGAAGTCATTTAAAAATCCCCAAAAAGCTCATTAAGAGAGCATATTTGGACTTTTTACGAAACCATCAAGAATGATAGACTCGTAAAAAGCCGGGTTTTGCCACTAAGACACAAAGGCACAAAGAATTGCCTATTGAAAACATTCAAGTTTTTCTTTGTGTCCTCGGTGATCTTTGTGTGAGAATAACTTTTTACAAAGCCCTCAGGCGGAAAGGAAAATTATAAATGGCCAAAGACTTGTATTTCAATAAGGAAGCCGTAATGGTTCGTAATGCGGTAAGAAATTTTGTAAAGAAGGAAATCAATCCCTTTGTGGACGAATGGGAAGAAAAGGGTCTCATTCCGCTTCATGATCTGTTCAAGAAAATGGGGGACCTCGGGTTTCTGGGAATCCGCTACGAAGCCAGGTACGGCGGCCAGGAGATGGATTTCTGGGCCGAGACGGCCTTTATCGAGGAACTGGCCGCCATTAATTGCGGCGGCGTTCCCATGGCCATCACGGTTCAAACTAATATGGCCACCCCTGCTATCGTCGAATTCGGCAGTGAATACCTGAAGGAAACCTATCTCAAGCCGGCCATAGCAGGAGAAATGGTTGGCGCCATCGCCATCACTGAACCAGGGGCAGGCTCAGACGTGGCCGCCATAACTACTTTTGCCAGGCGTGAGGGAGACCATTACGTCCTGAACGGCTCAAAAACTTATATCACCAACGGAACCCAGGCCGATTTCCTGACTTTACTGGCCCGCACCAGCGAAGCAAAGGGACATCATTCTTTTTCTCTGTTTATAGTGCCCACTGATCTTCCCGGCTTTACGGTAAGTAAAAAACTCGACAAGATGGGCATGCGCTCTTCGGACACGGCGGAATTATTTTTCGACGACATGAAAATACCGGCTGAAAATCTCATCGGTATTGAGGGCCAGGGCTTTATCCAACAGATGATGCAGTTTCAGCACGAGCGGTTTGCCGTATTGCCCATGGCCTATGTTTCGTGCAAAAGTTTCATCGACAGGACCGCCGAACATCTCAAGAGGCGGGTGGTTTTCGGCAAACCCCTGATCAGCAAACAGGTGTTGCGGCACCGCATGGCCGAATGGCTGGCAGAAACCGAAGCATTACGGCAGTTGACCTACCACATCGTACGCATGAAAGAAAACAGGATGGATGTCACCCAGGAGATATCGATGGGAAAACTCCTGGCCGGGAACCTGATAAACAAGGTTACGGACGGGTGCCTGCAGATGCACGGCGGTATGGGATTCATGAACGAGACGTGGATTTCCCGCGCCTATCGGGATTCGCGTCTGCTGGCCATCGGCGGTGGAGCCAGCGAGGTGATGAGTGAGATTATTTTCAAGATGGCCGGATATTGAGCGAAAGGCTTGAAACATGAAAAATCCCCCTAAAACAAACAAACTTTCCGCAAGTGCCCTGCGAAGGGAGCGGGAGAAACAACTGCGGCGACAATCGATTCTGAGCGCCGCCGAAATCCTGTTTGCGCACAATGGCTACCGTAAGACAAAGATTGAAGATATTGCCGGGAAGGCCGAGGTTTCCGTGGGAACGGTCTATGGTTATTTCCAAAACAAGGAAGAACTTCTCACGGCCGTGCTGGATGATATAGGCTTATACATCCGCAAGCTGGCGGGTAAAGCTTTCGGAGATGCCGATTCCGTGCTTGAGGGGATCGAACGCGCGGGCATGGCCTTTTTTGAGGAACTGTGCCGTCCCTATCCGGAAAAGGTGCTGCTGCTGTGTGATGAATCCATAGGTGTCGGCGATCAGTTTGTCAACGCCCGCAGGAATTTCATGCTCAAAATGACGGAGGATGTTCATGGCGCGCTCATGAAAGGCAAGGATGGCCTGGGACTTAAATTCGCCTCCGGTATTTCCGCTGAGGTAATAGCCGTATGCACTACGGCCATTTTCGTGTGGCTGGGCATGTATTACAAAATCTGGCGAAAACGGCCCGGCGATATCAATACTATCGGCCGGGAAACGGTCACTTATATTGTGGGCGGAATTAAAAGCCTGATGGTTTCGTAAAAAGTCCAAATATGCTCTCTTAACCCCGATAAACGGGATAAGTAAGTTTTAAGAAATTATTTCCTGCTGGTAAAACGCAGGAAATAATTTCTAACTTACTAATGAGCTTTTTGGGGATTTTTAAATAACTTCGCTAAATCACAAGAACTCGGGCTAAAGCCCTCAAACAGCTTGTGATTTTTAACGTTCAGTTCTTTAAAAATCTATTTCCCAAAAATCTCAAATCCGTTCGCATATGACTTTTTACGAGTCTATCAACTATAAGGAA
>JAUYEO010000021.1 GCA_030689795.1 Desulfobacterales bacterium
CTGTGCCTTTGCCCCTTGCTTTTCTGTGCCTATCCTTATTTGTTTTCCCCTGATGCCTTTTTATCCCTATTATATCTCTCCAGGTCTTTCTTCATCTCTTTTTCGACGTCGGCGTTATATGCCTCCGCTTCAGCTTCAAAAGCTTTTTTTTTCTCCGAGTAATTTTTAATTTTTTCATTTAATGCCTGTATTCTCGTATTGTAATCAAGCGTTTCCGGTCTTGTTTTGACTTTCCCTTTAAGCAAATCAAGCTCATTTTTTTCTTTTGTCAGCTCCTTGAACTCCTTGTCCATCTCCTGCTGCTTTTTATCCAGGCGGTTTTTATCCGCTTCAAAATTTCCGGTCTGAACCTGCTCTTTATCCGGTTTTTCCTCAACAACCTCTTTTGATTCGGGCTGTTCTCCTGTCTCCTTTTTTGTTTCCGGCACATCCCTGATGTCATTCTTCTCGTAACCGGAATACCCTTTTGCAGCAGATCTTTGTTCTTTAGGAACTTTACTGAAATCATCCGTATAATAAACTCTCCCGTCTTTACCGATATACTTGTAAAATTCCGCGGATACCGGTACGGAAAACAGCAACACTATCATGAATGACAATAGCTTGATTTTGTTCATGTATTATTCCCCCTCTCTTTAACATGAATTAAAGCTTCCCGCTGCAAGCAGCGGAAAATATGCCCGCTGTTTCTATTCAGCCTGAATGAAGATCTTTAACATATATTCTGCATGTTAAACCCAAAATAGTTTAAGTTCAACATGTTTTGTACTTAAACGGTTCATATAATAAAGATTTGACAATAAAGAAAAGTATTGTAAACTTCAAAGAAAATATGAGGAAACTTGATAAATGAAGCTATCTAAATTGATTTTCGTTCTGATTTTACTTGCTTTGCTCGCCTGTATTCCTAAAACCAAAGTCGTAAATGTTCACAGTCATGACGTATCCGGTGAAAATCTCTTTTCAAAAGCTGAAAATCTCTTCAACTCAAGACAATATGACAGGGCGCTTGAAACATATAGCGAATATATCACTCAATTCCCGGGAAGCCATCTTGTTCCGGCCGCTTTGATGCGGACGGGCGCAATTCACGAAACACTGGGTGAAAATGAAAAGGCGAGAAACATATATATGCGTCTTATCAGTAATTATCCGAAAAGCAATTACGCCTCCGATGTAAAAATAAAAGTAATAGAAGGATATCTGAAGAATGGGCTTTTAAAAGAGGCTGTAAGTTATTCCGCAGGGATACTCACCGAAAATCTTTCTGATTATCATATCTCAAAAATATACATTCTGACCGGAGATGCTCAGATTGCCATGAAGCGTCATTCAGATGCAGTAATCTCATATTTCAGGGCCGGATTAATAAGCACGAAACATGAAAGAGAGATAGTCGATATAAAGCTTAAAGATTCAATGGCGCAACTTGGAATAAACGGTATTATATCCCTCATTAAAAGCATAAAAGACGACACTTTGAAAGGGTACCTGCAGTATCAGCTTGGATTGCGTTATTACGAGAATAAAAAATATAACGAGGCTGCAGATGTTTTGCAAGATTTTACACAAAAAATGCCGGCTCACAGAAATGGAGGGGAAGCAAGAATCCTTTTGCAGGAAATATACGCCAAAGCAGGCGGCAAACCTCATATTGTCGGATGCCTGCTTCCATTAACCGGTGCATTCAATATTTTTGGCAACAGGGCGCTGAAAGGAGCGAAGCTTGCTCTTGACAATTTTTCAAATAAGACAGGGCATACTTTTAACATTGTCATCCGGGATACCGAATCGAACCCGGAAAAGGCCGCAGCCGCAGTGGATGAATTGATAAAGGAGAATGTATCGGCGATCATAGGCCCTATGGGGTCAGCCGAATCCGTTTCCGCGGCAAATAAGGCCCAGGCGGGAAGCGTCCCGATTATTCTTCTTACCCAGAAGGATAATATAACCGATACTGGTGATTTTGTTTTCAGGAACTTCCTGATGCCTAAAATGCAGGTAAAATCCCTTGTGGAGTACGCGATAATTCAAAAGGGCATTAAAAAATTTGCAATTTTATATCCCAAAGAAAATTACGGCACAACTTTCATGAGACTTTTTCAGGATGAAGTCAAAGCTAACGGTGGAAAAATCATCAGAGCGGAATCGTATGATCCTGCCCTGATGGATTTTACCGATTCAATCAGGATGCTTGCAGGAAGTCGGCATGTTTCCGGAAGCGATATAAATGAATCTCACGTGGCTGATAATAAGCAAAAAAGGAGCGACGGATTGCCGGTTGACTTTGAAGCCGTTTTTATCCCCGATTCACCCGCAAAAGCCGGGCTTATTATTCCCCAGCTTGCATATCTCGATATACGGAATGTTTATCTGCTTGGCACAAACCTGTGGCATTCACAGAAGATGATTGAAATGGCAGGCGAATTTCTGGAGGATTGGGCCATAATACCAGACGGCTTTCATGGTGAAAACGATTCGGAGAAAGTGAGGGAGTTCGTAAATTCTTTCGTGATAAAATACGGGGAAGAACCGGAATTTGTTGAAGCCGTGGCTTATGATACCGCCATGATGCTGTTTCAGACAATGTCCATGCCGAATGTCAGGGTTCCGGGTTCGGTCAGAAATGAACTTGTCAGAATCAAAAACTACAAAGGATTGACCGGGATAACTTCTTTCAACGGTTCAGGAGATGCCTGGAAAAAGCTTTACCTTCTGACAATAAGCGGTGGCAGGTTCACTGAACTCAAAACAGAATGAGTCAGTTTTTCAGAGAGCCCTGCCCGGTTGCTTCCAGCACGCTCTGCCAGAGTTTTCCGGTCGAATTTACCTGTTTTCTCTTTTCCGCTGAAGCGCTCATGGGTATATGAACAAAATGGTTGCTCCAGTTGCCGACAATAAGTTTGGTCTTACCGGCCATTGCTGCATGAACGGCATCCCTTCCCAGGAAGCTGCAGAAAACATGATCATTGGCATTTGCAGGAAGGCTTCTTATTATATAGCTTGGATCAATGTATTTTAAAGAAATCTCGATGTTTTTGGACTTGAACCAGGCTGATATGGTATCTTTGAGGAAGAGACCGATATCTTTAAGCTTTAAATTGCCTGAAGCATCAACCTCGTCTTTATCGCTCTTGATATACTTCTGCCCGGCTCCTTCCGCAACTACAATTACAGCATGCTGCCTTTGCCTGAGCCTTTCCTCCAGGGATGCAAGCAGTCCGTTCGGCCCTTCAATATCAAAATCTATTTCGGGAATCAGAACAAAATTAACATCCTGCTGGGCAAGAGCCGAGGTTGCGGCAATGAACCCGGAATATCTCCCCATAAGCTTTATCAGCCCGATACCGTTCGGATATCCGGCAGATTCATTGTGAGCGCTTTTTATTGCCATTGTAGCAATGTCAACGGCTGAATCAAAACCGAATGACCGGGAAACAAGATAAATATCATTGTCGATTGTTTTTGGAATACCGACAACACTTATCTTAAGTCCCCTTTCAAAGACTGCATCGGCGATTTTTATAGCCGCTTTAAGCGTTCCGTCCCCGCCGATCATAAAAAGAGCGCTGATACTCATTCTTTCTAAGCTGTCGACGATCTCACCAATTTCCTGAGGGCCCCTGGATGAGCCGAGGACGGATCCCCCGATTTCGAGAATATTCAAAACAGCCTCCGGTTTCAGATCCATAACATCATGCCCGTATTTTGGAATAAAACCCTGAAGGCCATACCTTATGCCGTAAATGTTCCTTACCCCGTATCCGTAATAAAGCCCCAGAACAATAGATCGGATAATATCGTTCAATCCCGGGCAAAGCCCGCCGCATGTTACAAGCGCACATCTCATCTTGCTCGGATCAAAATAGATCTTCTCCCTCGGCCCGGCCATTTCAAAGGAAGGAAGGTCTTTACCCTCCCGGACCGTCTCCGCAATGCGTGAAGGATTCACATCTATTACAACTCTTTCGATATCCGATATAAAAGCCTGCCGCTCTTTTCCCTTTTCCTTGTTGTGTGCCGGCGAAGGTATCTTTGCTTCTCCGAGTACCGGAATTCTCGTATCAGTTTCAAAATCTTTCTTATTCATTGCAACCTCATTATAAGATGATGGGTTCGTAAAAAACTTTATTTCCCTATGCCGGTCACGGCTTACGACTCCCTATGCTGTTCTTGCCATTTAAATGGTACGGTTATTTTATTCCAACGGCTTACTGTTATTTTTGAACGACGGCTTAAAACTGAAACTGCCTTTACCCAGGATATCGTGAAGATGCAGCACTCCAAGAATTTTATTCCCGGAATCGGTTATCGGAAGAACGGTGATCTGAAATCGCTCCATCAGGTACAGGGCATCATATGCCGGAGAATCGGGACCGGCTGTTCGGGGATTTTTTGTCATTACATCTTCGGCCTTAAGTTCATGAACAGGCCTTTTCTTTGCTATCGTTCGTCTGATATCTCCGTCCGTTATGATACCGGAAAGCGTATCGCCCTGCTTGATAACAATAACCGCTCCAAGCCCTCCTGAATCGACTTTAAGGACTGCCTCATGGAAGCTTACTCCTTCATAAACAAGAGGAAGCGATTCATCTTTAATCATAATATCTTTAACCTTGCTTGAAAGTCGCTGGCCCAGCACTCCCCCCGGATGAATCTTTCTGAAATCACTCGACTTGAAATCCCTCTTGTTGATAAGGACGACCGCAAGGGCATCCCCTATTGCCAGCAGTGCAGTTGTGCTGGCCGTAGGGGCAAGACCCAACGGACAGGCTTCTCTCTCGACTCCGACATCAATAACTATATCGCTGTACCTTGCAAGAGTTGAATTTTTATTTCCTGTAAAGGCTATAACCTTGCATCCCATTTTCCGTATTGTCGGGACAAGCACATTGAGCTCATCCGTTTCGCCGCTGTTTGAGAGCGCCAGAAAAATATCATCCCGTGAAACAAGGCCAAGATCCCCGTGCATGGCCTCAACAGGATGCAGGAAAAAAGATCTGGTTCCAGTGCTGTTTAAAGTGGCCACTATTTTTCTTCCGACTATTCCGGATTTGCCTATTCCTCCCACTATCAGCCGGCCTTTTGATTTGTATATAAGCTCCACCATTTCTGCAAAGCTGTTATCTATGCGGTCTGCCAGTTTAAGAATTCCTTCCGCTTCTATTTTAAGAACCTCGATTACTTCATCGATTATCATATTTATCTTCCGATCTTTTTTATGGCTGCCAATTTGGCAACCTTGGCAATTTTTCATCTAAAAATCAAGTTCTCTTTTTCTCATCAATCAAAGAGGCAGCGGCCATTCGGACATTACCATGGTATTCTTATTGGCAATCATCCTGAATATACAGCCTTTTTTCTTGACAAACAGTTGCATTTCAGCCATGTGACATAAGAGTCATATCATTGTTTTTTGCAAAGGGGAAATTCTCGTATGGATATTCTTTCGAAAGATGTCATGAGCATGTTCTTCAGGAAAGCAATCCGTAAGGACAATAACGCCGTTTCGATGGACGGGGAGATGATACGCCTTCTTATAGCCGTCGATGAAAACAAAACCATATCCCGCATCGGCGAAGAGATAGGAATGAACACCGCGGTTTTGAAAGAAACCATTTCAAAGCTTGTCAGGATGGGTATCGTTGAGCCGGTCACCAAAAAGACAATATTTCTGAGCGACGCTTTCTTAAATGAACTCACTGTCAATCTTACACATGCGATCGGCCCCATGTCGGAATTTTTAATTGAAGATACGGTATCGGCAATAGGGTCCGCAATTAATGAAATACCTTTGAACAGGGCTCCCGAACTGATATCAATGATTGCTGAAGGGATCCCGGATGATCAGACACGTGCCAATTTCAAAAAAAAGATGGTAGGAATTATGCCTAAAGAAAGAATCTAAACAAAGGAGCATAAGCCATGAAGGAAATCATTTGTGATAAGTGCGGAAAGAAATACAAGGTTGACGAAACAAAGATCAAGGGCGATTCGGCGCGGCTTAAATGCAAGGGTTGTGATAATGTTTTAACTGTTACCAAAGATGCTCCGGCGGCAGTAAAAATGCCTGAACCGGATGTATCTGTTCCACCCGGTGAACCTGAAGATGATTCCTCATACGAGCAGACCGTCACACTTGCAACTGCGGAAGGGCTTGAAAAGAAAAAAGAAGAGGCGCTCCGGGCATCTGCCGGAGCGATGAAGGTCAGGTTCGGCCTTTCACCCAAGATTATTATTGTTATGCTGCTTATCAGTCTGATGCCCCTTACCCTCTATTGGTCGTTTACTTACAGGGAATCGAGCAGGCTTATCCGGACGGACACCGAACTCCTTATGGCTCAGACGGTTCAGGGCCTTGGCGGCCAGGTTGATGAATGGATTGACAAAAATATTCTTATACTCAGGACAGCGGCAAGATTGAATGATATAGCTTCCATGGACCGTGTGAAACAGGAGCATATCCTCAAGGCTATTAATCAGGAATATCCCTGGATGTACCTCGTATTTACCGTAGGGGCCAACGGGATGAATATCGCCAGAAATGACGACAAGCCTTTGACGGATTATTCCGACAGGGATTACTACAAAGATGTTATGCAGGGAAAAGATCTCAGCTGGCAGGTCTTAATCGGAAAAACATCAAAAAAACCGGCTGTTGTACTGGCCGTTCCCATAAAGGCGGCAGATAACAGCATTATTGGAGTAATGGCTGCGGCTATGAATATCGATGATATATCCAAAATTGTAGCCGCCTGGAAAAAGGGAAAAACCGGATTTGCTTTCCTCGTCGATGAAAAGGGCAAGGTCGTATCCCATCAAA
>JAUYEO010000025.1 GCA_030689795.1 Desulfobacterales bacterium
CGTAAAAAGTCGAAATATGCTCACTTAATGAGTTTTTTGGGGATTTTTAAATCACTTCGCTAAATCACAAGAACTCGGGCTAACGCCCTCAAACAGCTTGTGATTTTTAACGCTCAGTAATTTAAAAATCTATTTCCCAAAAATCTCAAATCCGTTCGCATATGACTTTTTACGAGACCGTCATAGTTGATGTATTCGTAAAAAGTATAATTTTTACCACGAAGGGCACGAAGAGCACGAAGGAATAAAAAAATATAATCTTTTCTTCTTCACTTTCTTCGTGTTCTTCGTGGTTTTATAAAATTATTAAGCTTTTGCGACTTTTTACGCAGCCATCAATAGGCAATAATTATCAATGGAGGAATAACAATGAGATCGGTTAAAACGGTGGTTTCGGCGGGGATGATACTATTTTTTTTACTCGGTATTTCTGCATATGCGGCAGATGTTGCAAAGATAGGTGTTGTGGATTTTCAGAAAATCCTTGAAGCATCAAATGCCGGAAAAGCGGGTCAGGCTGAGATAAAAAAACAGGGCGAGAAGATGGAATCTGACCTGAAGAAAAGAGGCGCAGAAATAGAAGAGCTGAATAAGAAGCTTGAAAAAGATGCGATGGTCGGAAGCAAGGAGATGCGTGAAGAAAAGGAACGGGAAGCCCAGATAAAGATTTTTGATTTCAAGAATCTTGAAAAAAAGTACAGGGCCGAACTTCAGAAGCTCCAGACGGAAATTGTTGTCCGCATCCAGAAAGAGGTTAATGCAATTGTCGATGAGATAGGAAAAAAAGAAGGCTATCTTCTTGTAATTGAAAAACGTGAAGCAGGGGTCTATTATTCACCGGCTTCCGTGGATATTACAGATAAACTGATACAGCAATACAATGCGAAATTCGCCCAGAAACCGGGAAAAGAGAAGTAGAAAATCATAATGGAAGCGACGCTTTCCGAAATAGCCGACATAGTCGGAGGAAGGATTATCGGCAACTCGAATACGGTCATATGCGGCGCCGCCTCCTTTGAAGATGCGAAAGTATACGATATAACATTTGCCGGTGATGCCGGGTTTTTAAAAAAAATCGAAGAGACCGGAGCGGGAGCGGTTATAGTTCCTCAGAGTTTCAACGAATCTTCAAAGAACCTGGTACAGGTGAATAACCCCAAAATCGCCTTCGCCAAAGTTTTGAATCTGTTTTATCCGCCTTCAGTTCCGGTACCGGGAATAAGTTCATCCGCCCATATAGGGAATGGATTTAAATGCGGCAGGGATGTTTCGATTGCCCCGAATGCAGTAATCGGCGATAACGTTGTTCTAGGCAACCGGGTCTCGATTTATCCGTGTTCCTATATCGGAGACAGTGTTGTCATCGGTGATGATGTTAAAATCTACTCCAATGTATCTGTTCTTGAGAGGTGCATAATAGGAAACAGGGTAATAATTCACGCCGGTTCCGTCATCGGGAGTGATGGTTTCGGCTTTTCTTCCGACGGCGAAAAATATTTCAAAATTCCCCACACAGGTATTGTCAGGATAGATGATGATGTCGAAATCGGAGCAGGAAACACTATCGACAGGGCTACTTTCGGCAAAACATGGATATGCCGGGGAGTAAAAACGGATAATCAGGTTCACGTTGCACATAATGTTACTGTCGGGGAGGACAGTCTGCTTATAGCCCAGGCAGGCATCGGGGGAAGCTCTTCAATCGGAAAGCATACTATTATTTCCGGGCAGGCAGCAGTTGCCGATCATATCACCATCGGAGATAATGTTATTATTGCCGGTAAAGCTGGAGTCGCAAAATCAGTGCAGAACGGCGAGGTTTTATCCGGTGTGCCGGCAATTCCGCATAAACTGTGGCTCAGGGTTCAAAATATTATCCCAAAACTTCCGGATATCAGGAAGAAGCTGCTGGAAATAGAAAAGAGGGTTGAGAGAATGGAGAAAAAAAATGGGGATACTTATTGATATAACAGAAATAATGAAATTATTGCCTCACCGGTATCCGTTTATTCTGGTTGACAGGGTTGTTGAACTTGTGGAGGGGGATAGGATTATCGCGTTGAAAAATGTCACCATCAATGAACCTTTTTTTGCGGGACATTTCCCCGGAGTCCCCATTATGCCGGGAGTTCTTATTATAGAAGCAATGGCACAAGCCGGGGGGATCTTGTTTGCCGTTTCCCAGCCGGAGGAGAAGCGCGGCGGACCGGTTTATTTTATGGGAATGGATAAGGTAAAATTCAGGAAACCGGTTGTTCCCGGTGATCAGCTTTTTTTTGAAGTAAAAATTTTAAATATGAGGTCAAAAGCGGTCAAAATGTCGGGCATTGCGACAGTTGAAGGCAAGTGTGTGGCTGAGGCGGAGTTTATGGCCACTTTAGGAGGAAAATGATGATTCATGATACTGCTTTAATTAATTCCGGGGCCGAGATAGATTCAAATGTCGATATCGGCGCATATTCCATAATTGGAGATAATGTATTCATAGGTTCAGGCACCGTGATAGGCTCTCACGTTGTAATAGACCCTTTTGTGACAATCGGCCGGAACTGCCGGATATTCCAGTATGCTGCAATCGGCGCCGTTCCCCAGTCGCTCAAATTTGAAGGTGAGAAAACATATGTGAAGATCGGCAACGGAACCATAATCAGGGAATTTGTTACTATTCACAGGGGAACCGGATTCGGGGGGGGCATAACCGAGGTCGGGGAAGAGAATTTTTTGATGGCCTATACCCATATAGCGCACGACTGCAGGGTAGGCCGCAAGGTTGTCATGGCAAACAGCGCGACTCTGGCCGGACATATAACCATAGGAGATCATGCAACAATAGGGGGTCTCGTTGCCGTGCATCAATTTGTCAAAATCGGAGAATATGCTTTTGTCGGCGGCAAATCGGCAGTTGTTAAAGATGTGCCCCCTTATGTCATTGCCGCGGGAGACAGGGCTGAGCTGCATGGCTTGAACTCAGTCGGCCTTAAACGTCATGGGTTTTCGCCGACAACATTATCCCTGCTGAAAAAAACATACAGAATAATATTCAGAATCGGACTTACCACGAATGAGGCGATTGAAAGAGTCAGGGCTGAGGTCGAGCAGGTTCCTGAGGTCGTAAATTTCATTGATTTCATTAGATCTTCCCAGCGGGGAGTTACCCGATAATCTGATGACAAAAAAGATCGGACTCATTGCGGGGAGCGGCCAGTTCCCCATAATTTTTTCAAAGAAAGCCGAATCAGGCGGTTTTTCCGTATATGTTGCTGCTTTTATAAATGAAGCGGAACAAACACTCAAGGAGCATGTCGAGGCAATAGAGTGGATGCATCTCGGGCAGGTTAAGCGGTTGATCGGTTTTTTTAAAAGAAACGGAATCAAAGAGGCCGTGATGCTTGGCGCAATAAAAAAAACAAGGATGTTTTCCGATGTCAGGCCCGATATCAAAGCTATTTCACTGGTGGCGCGCATGAAAAGCACACACGATGACGGACTTTTGAGCGCGTTTGCAGGGTTGCTTGAAAAAGAGGGCATCGTGATAAAATCCTCAACTTTTTTACTTCCTGATCTTCTGGCGGAAGAGGGTTGCTGGACGAAGCGAAAGCCGACAAGGGCGGAAAAGGCGGACATAGATCTCGGATGGCATATTGCAAAAGAGATAGGCCGCCTTGATATAGGCCAGTGTGTAGTTGTTTGCGGCGGTTCCGTTCTTGCTGTTGAGGCTATCGACGGCACGGATGCCACAATCAGAAGAGGAGGAAAGCTCGGAAACGGGGAATCCGTCGTGGTTAAAGTCTGCAAACCGAATCAGGATACCAGGTTCGATATGCCTGCTGTAGGCTCACAAACGATAAATTCAATGCATGAATCGGGAGTTAAACTTCTTGCTGTTGAGGCTCAAAAAGCAGTTGTCTTCGATAAGGAGGAGATGGTCATGCTTGCCGACAGATTCGGAATAAGTATTGTTGCTATTTCAGGATAGTAAAATAATGAAAAAACTGCGTGTAGGTGTTGTGGGAGCCGGCTACCTCGGCAAATTTCATGCGGAAAAATATTCACAGATGGAGGATGTCGAGCTTGTCGGGATAGCGGATTCGGACAGAGTGCAGGCAGAGAGCGTGTCAAAGAAGGTAAAAACAAATGCCTACACTGATTATCGTGACCTGATAGGAAAAACGGATGCCGTCAGCGTTGTTGTTCCAACCCCCGCCCATTTTGAGGTAAGCAGGGATTTTCTGGAAAATGGCATAGATGTTCTTATCGAAAAGCCGATTACGACAACGCTCGCGGAGGCCGATGAACTGATAAGCATTTCGGCGGCAAGGGGTCTTATCATACAGGTCGGGCATCTGGAACGATTCAATCCTGCGATTCTTGCGCTTAAGGATATTGTAAAAAACCCCAGGTTTATTGAATCGCATCGTTTGAGTATTTTCAAAGAGCGCGGTACCGATGTGAGCGTTGTACTCGATCTTATGATACATGACATAGATATAATATCCGGTTTTGTAAAATCGGAAATAAAGAGCATTCATGCTGCCGGGATTCCGGTAATAACCGGCCTGGCCGACATAGCCAATACCCGGTTGGAATTTATGAACGGATGTGTTGCAAATGTTACAGCAAGCAGAATTTCAACAAAAAATGAACGAAAGATAAGGCTGTTTCAGCAGGATGCATACATATCGGTTGATTTTGCAAATCACGAAATAACTGTTGTTCGTAAAAAAGAGAGTGAAAAAGAGAGCCTTATACCGGGCATGGAGATAAAACAGATCTGTTTTGAAAAGAGTGATGCCTTAAAGGACGAGCTTACGGCTTTTGTTAAGGCGGTAAGCAGGCGTGAGGTCCCGGAAGTTACCGGTCAGGTTGGACGTGATGCATTGAAGGTGGCCTTGAGCGTAATGGAACAGATCGATTGTTCAAAAAAACAGCTTATCGGCCATTTATGATATGAGTCAGCCTATTAATCGGAAATGTGTTATGATAATCGCCGGCGAAGCGTCGGGCGATATTCACGGGGCAAGGCTCGTTTCGGCCATGAAGGGGAGAAATAAGGATCTCTATTTCTGCGGCATAGGTGGCGACGCGCTGAGAGACGCCGGAGTTGAAATTATTCAGGATGTGTCGACTCTTGCCGTAGTCGGAATAACCGAGGTTTTTTCAAAGATTTTTTCTCTTATCAAAGGTATAGTCGGCGCAAAAAGGCTTCTTAAAAATGTAAAGCCGGGTCTCCTGATACTGATTGATTTTCCCGATTTTAATCTTAAAGTTGCCGCTGGTGCAAAAAAGCTCGGCATACCGGTTCTGTATTACATAAGTCCTCAGGTTTGGGCGTGGAGACAGGGCCGGGTGAAAAAAATAAAAGATCTTGTAAATCATCTGGCTGTTATCCTGCCCTTCGAGGAGGAGTTTTTTAAAAAACATGGCGTGCCCGTATCTTATGTCGGGCATCCTCTTCTTGACGGCGGCCTGTCGCCGGTTAAATTGAACGAAAAGAAAGATACCCCGGTAATAGGCTTGCTGCCTGGTTCACGCGACGGTGAGGTTGCAAGGCATCTTCCGGTCATGCTTGAAGCGGCTTCATTAATTGTAAAAAAAATGAGCAGGGTAAAAATAGCGGTATCGCTTGCGCCGACGGTGGAACGAAAATATGTTGAGAAAATAATCGGAAAACACGGCGCTTATGATTATGATATTATTTCAGGCGGAGCGGATCAGATCTTGAAAATGTGCTCTCTTGTCGTGGCTGCCTCAGGGACTGTTACTCTGGAAGCCGCCATCGCAGGAGTTCCAATGGTAATAATATACAGGGTTTCACCTGTAAGCTACCTGCTCGGCAAGGCGATGATAAAGGTTCCGAATATTTGTCTTGTAAATCTTATAGCAGGAAGGGAGATAGTCCCTGAGCTGATTCAGGACATGGCAACGCCCGCCAATATAGCAGATGAAGTTTTAAGAATTCTCGGCGATTCCGGTAAAATTGAATCGATGAGAAATGAGCTTACCGGCATAAGGAATCTTCTTGGTGGTTCCGGAGCTTCCGGGCGGGTTGCCGATATAGCCATATCAATGCTGACGGCTTCGTAAAAAGCTAAAATTCAGACGGCAAAGTAAAAAGTTCATTATGCAAGGCGCGCGAATCTTGAGGAATGAAGCGTACTCATAGTACGCTGCAATGACGAAAGATGAAGCGCAACACAGCAGAATGACTTTTTACGAAGCCGTCAAACAAGGTTCTTATAAATGGGGATTAAGAAAATATCATTATCATTCATTAAACCAAGACATCTTGAACTCATAAGGCTGATAAAAGAGAGCTGGCTTACTCTTTTTCTGGCTACGATATGTCTTCTCGTTGTTGCAGGAACAACGGCTGTTTCGGCATATTTAATCAAGCCGGCCCTTGATGATGTGTTTATAAGTAAAGATGGCCGAATGCTCAAATTGATTCCCATTGCCGTTATCATTGTTTATTTTTTGCGCGGGCTCGGTATATACGGCCAGGAATATCTTATGAGCCATGTAGGCCAGAACATAATAAGACGTCTGCGAAACCGGCTGTACAATCATATACAGGATCTGCCGCTTTCGTTTTTTCAAAAAGAAAAAACAGGCGCACTTATGTCGCGTATTACAAATGATGTCAATACCGTTAAATCAATGGTATCTTCTGTAGTTACCGGTTCGATCAGAGATCTCTTCACAATCATTGGCCTCACATTTGTTATATTTTACCAGATCTGGCAACTCGCGTTATTCGCTTTTTTAATTTTGCCTGTAGCTTTTTATCCTATCGCGGCGCTGGGAAAAAGAGTTAGGAGGGTAAGCAGGAAATGTCTTGAGGCAATTGCAGATATGAGCTCATTCCTTCATGAAACGTTTGCCGGAAATAAAATAGTTAAAGCCTTTGGAATGGAGGCTTATGAAAAAAAACGTTTCTACGATAAGACACTTAAGCTCTTTAATCTTGAGATGAAGGAAGTAAGGGCAAAAGCACTTTCTTCACCCATAATGGAATTTCTTGGAGGCATGGGAATTGCGTTTGTTATATGGTACGGAGGTTCAAGGGTAATTTCAGGAATTTATACAACGGGAACATTTGTTTCATTTCTTGCTGCAGTTGTTATGTTGTATGACCCTGTTAAAAAACTCAGTAAACTCAATAATCATTTGCAAGAAGGGCTCGCAGCAACAGACAGAATATTTGATATAATTGAAACTAAATCGGATATAAAAGAGGATGAGAATCCTGTTGTATTAAGACGCGGTCCTCATAATGTCACCTTTGATAATGTCTCTTTCAGGTATAAGGATGTAACGGTTTTAAAAAATATCAATCTGGAGGTTAAATCGGGAGAGATTCTTGCCCTTGTGGGCATGAGCGGGGGCGGCAAAACATCGCTTGTAAACCTTATACCCAGATTTTATGATGTCAGCAGCGGCTCCATATATATAGATGGAATTGATCTCAGGAAAGCTTCGGTTTCATCCCTTCGTGACCAGATTGCGATAGTCACGCAGGAGCCGATACTTTTTAATGATACGGTGAGAAACAATATAGCCTACGGCAGCTGGAACGCTTCTGAGAAGGATATTGAAATGGCTGCGAGGGCGGCATATGCATATGATTTCATCCAGGGCTTTCCCGATAAATTTGACACCATCCTTGGCGAGCTTGGAGGACGCCTTTCTGGAGGCGAGAAACAGAGGATTTGCATAGCAAGGGCTCTGATAAAGGATGCTCCTATTTTAATACTTGATGAAGCCACTTCTTCGCTTGACACCGAATCTGAAAGACTGGTTCAAAAGGCGCTTGAAAACCTGATGAAGGGACGGACCACATTCGTTATTGCTCACAGATTATCGACCATAGGATATGCGAACAGAATAATTGTGATCATAGACGGACGTATCGTGGAGGAGGGCAGACACGAAGAGCTTATGGCAAAGGAAGGAGAATACTGCAAACTGTATCAGATGCAGTTTGGCGCCGGCGATACAAAATGAAGATTAACTCCATTGTAAACAGATATCTGTTTAAAGAGATGATACCGCCCTTTGTCATCAACATGGTCTTTTTTACCTTTCTCTTCCTGATGGCAAAAATTCTTTTTATCACCAATCTGGTTGTGAATCATAATATAGGTCTCTCCAGAGTCATACTGATGCTTTTTCTTTTCATTCCCTATTTTCTCGTGTTTGTGATTCCGATGTCGGTAATGATGGCTGTGCTTCTCACTTTTCTGAGGTTATCAAGCGATAACGAGCTTATGGCATTGAAAACAGGAGGGGTAAGTCTTTACGGGTTGCTTCCGCCGGTTATTATATTTTGCCTCATTGGATGCGCGCTGACTTTGACGATGTCCGTCTTCGGGATGCCGTGGGGGAAGGCATCCATCAAAAGGTTGACTATGGAAATTGCGACATCGAATTTCGAACTGGGGCTCAAGGAGAGAACTTTCAACAACAGTTTTAAAGATAGTATGCTTTACGTGACCGAAGTGGATATGAAAAAGGGCGAACTCAAGGATGTTTTCGTGGAAGATAAGCGTTCGGAAAGCATTGTGAGCACCGTCGTGGCGCCGAGGGGAATCCTTTTTTTCGAGAAAGAGAAGCTTCTTTTCCGTTTAAGGCTTTTTGACGGAAGAATCAATCAGGTAAGCATGAAAAACAGGTCGGTCAATTCGATTGGTTTTGAAACATACGATATTAACCTTGATCTGAAAAGCGCTTTTTCAGACATTAGTGGAAAGGGAGGAATAAAAGACGAGAAGGAGATGTCTTTTCCGGAGCTGCGCGATTATCTGAGCAAGGCTGAGAATAAAAACTCGAAGTATTATAAAGCCCTGGTCGAGCTTCATCAGAAAATCTCGATTCCTTTTGCCTGTTTTGTGCTGGGGATACTTGCCGTTTCGCTGGGAGCGCAATTGAAGTCGGCAAGACGCTCATTCGGTCTGGGATTGGGACTCATCTTTTTTCTGTTTTATTATCTTCTTCTTTCAATAGGTTATGTTTTTAAAAATTCGGAGTGGTATCCTCCTTTTATAGGAATGTGGGTTCCGAATATAGTGACTGGCGGCATAGGCTTATTTCTTCTTGTAAGAACTGCCCATGAGCGTCCGGTCTTTTCAATGCTTGCCGGTTTTTTCAATCTTAAATCGGGTTTTTTAAAGCGGAATGGAACGCTGAAAGAATAAATCGATTATGTCAATAATAGACAGATACCTGACAAGGGAGGTTCTGCAGTATTTCTGCATTATTCTGGCGACTATTATCGGGATTTATATTGTTGTCGATTTTTTTGATGAAACGGATATTTTTTTTGAATCAGGCCTCTCCTTTCCCAGCGCTTTTTTTTATTTTATTTCCAAGATGCCGGTAGTTCAGTTCATTCCGGTATCCGTTTTATTGTCCGTTCTCGTCACCTTCGGACTGATGAACAAAAACAATGAAATTACGGCGTTAAAAAGCGGCGGCGCCGGAATATATGATCTTTTGAAGCCCATGCTTCTTATCGGCGCGCTGTTTTTTTTCATTATTATTTTACTTTCCGAGGCTGTTGTTCCGATAATAAAGAACCGGGCAGAAAAGATCTGGACGCAGGAGAGCCGGAAAAAATCATCCGCCACTCTTAAAGAAAAAGATATCTGGATAAAGGGAGACCGCCTGATAGCGCATATAGGGTATTTCAATTCAACCGATAAGACTGTAAACGGAATTACGCTGAATTTCTTTGATGATAATTTTCGTGTGATTAGAAGACTTGACGGCGGAAAAGGAGTCTATAAAGACGGTCTCTGGACTTTTTATGATATAATTGAACAAAAGCTTGATGGAAGTGACGGCAAAATTATTTTCCATAAAGAGATCATTGAAAAGCTCGATTTTTCTCCCGAAGATCTCGGAAAAGTGGCCGTCAAATCCGAAGCGATGAATGTTACGGAGCTTTATGATTATATAAGAAAAATCGAGTCCGAAGGATATGACGCTACTAAGTACCGGGTGGATTTTTATGCCAAATTGGCTTTCCCTTTTATCTGCATAATAATGTGTATTGTCGGAACAGGCATCGCTTTAAGATTAAAAGCTAAAGAAAGCCTGCCGGTCAGCATAGTTTACGGCATAGGAACAGTCTTTTTTTACTGGATTTTTTACAGCTTTTGCCTTTCGCTTGGAGAAGGCGGGGTTCTTAATCCTCTGGTTTCAGCTCTGATTCCAAACCTTTTATTCTTATGCTTTGGTGTCTTTACGCTGCTTCATGCCGAATAGATTTCTTTTTTAGGATTTATCGCTTTGATATTTTATCAAAATTCCATGAATATGATCAGGAAAAAAATTGAGAGAGTTATGTATTCAGAAGAGAAGACAAGCTCCTCCTTTTCAGAAATGATATTATCTGTTTTCTCGGCAATATACGGTACTTTGATCAGGATAAGAGATATTTTTTACCTGAGAGGGATATTCAGTCGGAAGAGGCTTCCGTGCAAGGTTGTTTCCATAGGCAACATAACTGTCGGCGGGACCGGTAAAACGCCAATGACAATCTATCTCGCGGAAACGCTGACCGGGCTTGGCTATAAAGTTGTTGTGGTCAGCAGAGGATACAGGGGAAGAGCCAAAAAAAAAGGAGGAATTGTAAGTAACGGCAGAGAAATTCTTATGGGGCCCGATTCATCAGGTGATGAACCTTTTATGATGGCAGCAAGGTTAAATAATATTCCTGTTGTAGTCGGGCAAAATAGGTATAATGCCGGCCTGCTTGCAATAAGAAATTTCAACCCGGATATTATTCTTCTCGATGACGGTTTCCAGCACCGCAAACTATTCCGTGATATTGACCTTCTGCTTTTAGACTCAGGGTGTCCTTTCGGAAACGGTCGGCTTGTTCCAAGAGGGGTTTTAAGAGAACCGGTCGTTTCAATCAAGCGGGCCGATGCATTCATTCTTACAAGGTCTTCCTCAGATAATACGGAAGCACGGAATACGATAAGCGCTGTTTCAAATAACCAGCCTGTTTTTGAAGCTTACAATACCTTTTATTTTTTTAAGGTTGAAAGAGGCGGTGTTTCAAACCCGGCGGCGGACTTTCGAAATAAATTGTCCGAAGATTTCAGCCCTTTCGCCGGGAAAAAGATTGTGGCCTTTTCAGGAATAGCCGGAAACAGTCATTTCAGGAAGACTCTTGAGGAATTCAAATGCGATGTTCTTGAATTTTCCGGTTTTCCG
>JAUYEO010000026.1 GCA_030689795.1 Desulfobacterales bacterium
CGTAAAAAGTCGAAATATGCTCACTTAATGAGTTTTTTGGGGATTTTTAAATCACTTCGCTAAATCACAAGAACTCGGGCTAACGCCCTCAAACAGCTTGTGATTTTTAACACTCAGTAATTTAAAAATCTATTTCCCAAAAATCTCAAATCCGTTCGCATATGACTTTTTATGAGTCCATCAACATCTGTCTCAAGTTCAAAAACTATTGTTGACAAAAAACAAAAAAAGTTCCATATGTTAGATATTAATCAGATGAGACTGATCAGGGATATCAATAATATATCGGACTTATAAAATCCAGTTTATTCTTGACAAAATATTTTTGAAGGATATTATTACCACTTTTTAAAATAAAGTAACATGGTTTTTCGGGAGGGGAAAATGTACGCTATTTTTAATTCGGGCGGAAAGCAATATAAGGTTGAACAGGGTGAAACCTTTAGAATTGAAAAAATACCCGGCGATATCGGCGCAACTGTTTCATTTGACAAGGTTCTTATGTTTTCAGATGGCGAAACAGTTAAAGTCGGCAATCCTTTTGTCGAGAATGCAAATGTCCTTGCCAGTATCGTGGAACAGGACAAGGCGAAAAAAGTTCTTGTTTTCAAATTCAAAAGGCGAAAAGGATACCGCCGAAAAAACGGTCACCGGCAGCCTTATACGGCAATTAAAATTGACAGCATAAAAGCATAACTTGATTGCATAGGAATTACTTTTTTGGACGCAGATGAACGCAGAAGTTTAGACTGAAGACTGTTAGTCTGTAGACTATTAGCTAACAGCCTACAGCCTAATAGCCTGTCTATCTGCGGGTATCGGCGAAAATCGGCGTCCTAATTAATTTGTTTTTTTACGGGAGTTAATAAATGGCACACAAGAAGGCGGGCGGCAGTTCAAGAAACGGTCGCGACAGTAATGGACAAAGGCGCGGTGTAAAGTGCTACGGCGGCGAAAAAGTAAGGGCCGGCAGCATCATAATCCGCCAGTTGGGAACGAAGATTCATCCCGGCAACAACGTCGGAATGGGGAGAGATTATACTTTGTTTGCTAAAATTGACGGGGTTGTTGCCTATGAAGACTTCGGCTGTTCGCGCAAAAAAGCCAGCGTATATGCAGAGTGAAATTCATAGATGAAGCAATTATTACCATTCAGTCCGGCAAAGGCGGAAGAGGATGTGTAAGTTTCCGGCGGGAAAAATTTATTCCTCGCGGAGGACCGGATGGTGGTGATGGTGGAAAGGGCGGTGATGTTGTTTTCAGGACAATATCACAAAAACGCACCCTTTATGATTTCCGGTATAAAAGACTTTTTAAAGCTGAAAACGGCGGAGGCGGAGAAGGGAATCAGAGAACCGGAAAAAAAGGGGAAGACCTTATCGTCGAAATACCCCCCGGGACCGTTATTAGCGACGCCGGCACAGGCCGGATATTAAAAGATTTGGTTGACCCTGGTGAATCCTTTGTAATTGCAGTTGGCGGAAGAGGTGGCCAGGGCAACAAGAAGTTTGCAACATCAACACACAGGACTCCCCGTTTTGCGCAGCCGGGCGGGGAATGCCAAATCCTGATCCTTAAGCTGGAGCTCAAGCTCATTGCCGATGTCGGAATAGTAGGACTTCCCAATGCAGGCAAATCGACGCTTATCAGCGTTATCTCTTCCGCAACCCCTAAAATAGCAGAATATCCTTTTACTACCCTTACGCCTGTGCTTGGTGTGGTCAGTAGCGGGAAGGGAGATACTTTTGTTGCGGCCGACATTCCGGGACTGATCGAAGGCGCTCACAAGGGGATAGGCCTTGGAACGCAGTTTCTGAAACATATAGAACGAACCACCATGCTTATTCACCTGATAGACGCATCTGCCATAAATCCGGACTCGCCCCTTTCCGGTTATCATGCAATAAATGAAGAGCTTGCACTGTACAGCAAAAACCTTTCCGAAAAACCACGGCTGGTGGTTCTCAATAAACTGGATATAACCGGTTCAAAAGAAGCGGCAGATATTTTTATAAAAGCAGCCGGAAACATCGAAGTTTTGACAATATCCGCCGCAACAGGTAAAGGCATAAACAAGCTGAAACAGAAAGTCGCCTTATTATTGAACCGAAACAGCGAGCCTAACCCCGCCGAAGGTCCCGCCAGCGGCACGTCCGCCAATCTTTATGGCGGATATGGCGGGCGGACTTGCAGCGGAGAGCTTAAATAAATACAGAGAAGACAAAAAAGATGAAAGATGACGGCAAATCAATTACTTCTTCAAAGAGAGTTGTTGTCAAAATAGGGAGCAATGTATTAACCGGGGATCACGGACTGAATTTAAAGGTCATCGGCTCGATAAGCAGGCAGATAAGCCTCCTGATGGATAAGGGAACGGAAGTTATTCTTGTCTCTTCAGGCGCAATGGCTTCAGGGTTAAGAAAGATAGGACTTAAGAAAAAGCCCGACGAAATTCCGAAAAGGCAGGCCGTTGCTGCCGTCGGACAGGCCGGGCTTATAATGGAATATGAAAAAGCCTTTGAAAAATTCGATAAAAAGGTAGCCCAGATACTTCTTACAAGCGAAGACCTGTCGAACAGAAAAAGATACCTTAACGCAAGAAACACGATTTACACCCTTTTGTCATGGAAAGTTCTTCCGATAATAAATGAAAATGATACTGTTGCGGTTGAAGAGATTAAATTCGGCGACAATGACAATCTTGCGGCAATGATAGCGATTCTCATGGATGCGGATGTTCTTGTGACTCTCACGGATATTGAAGGGCTTTATACGAAAGATCCCCGCAATAACCCCGACGCCGAACTTATTCTTGTCGTTAACACCATAAAAAAGAGCATCGAAAAGATGGCAGGCAGCATTCCCGGATCTCTCGGAACGGGCGGGATGCTCACGAAAATCAGGGCGGCAAAAAAGGTCACAGCGGCAGGAATTCCGATGATTATAGCAAAAGGCAAAAAACCCGGCATTCTTACCCGGCTTTTTGAAGGTGAAGAGCACGGTACTTTTTTTGTTCCCGGAAAAGAGAGGCTCTCAAAAAAGAAATGCTGGATAGCGTTTTCGTTAAAGCCTCAGGGTACGATTATAATCG
This sequence comes from Desulfobacterales bacterium, assembly GCA_030689795.1. Lineage (GTDB taxonomy): Bacteria > Desulfobacterota > Desulfobacteria > Desulfobacterales > RPRI01 > RPRI01. The sequence continues at coordinate 3,092 of JAUYEO010000026.1, forward strand.
ACGACGGGGCTGCAAATGCAATAGTGAAAAAAGGCAAAAGCCTGCTCCCCGGAGGCATTACAGGTGTAAAAGGGGAATTCGGGGAAGGATCTCCCGTTGAATTCAGCAACGCGGAAAATGAAGTGATTGGAGTCGGTCTTGTCAATTACAGCTCCGTTGATATAATGAAAATCAAGGGGCTCAAAACGAGCCGCATAAAGGAAAAACTTGGACACAAACCCTATGATGAAGTCATTCACAGGGATAATCTGGCTTTGACAGGTGAGTGTGACTGAAATATTCAGTTAGTAAAAGAGAGAGGAACAAATGTCTGTTGAACCGAAACAGCGAGCGCATTCCCCGCTGCTTGCATCAGAGTTAGCGAGCGAAATAAAAAATGATTCTATTCCTTACGGTCGAAGATTCCCCGCTGCTTGCGGCGGGGATCTTCAAATAATGATTGCGGAAATGGCGAGATCGGCAAGAATCGCTTCAAGAGATATGGCAAAATGCCCCACGGCTAAAAAAAACGAGGCGCTTTTAAAGGTTGCCGGTGAAATAACAAGGCAGGCGGAATATATAAAGGAAGAGAATAAAAAAGACCTTTCCTGCGCTAAGGAAGCCGGGCTTTCCGGCGCCTTTATCGACAGGCTGGCAATAAAAGATACAACGATCAAATCAATGGTGGACGGCCTTGCCGAAGTATCCGCGCTCGATGATCCGATCGGCTCAATTTGCAGGACATGGATAAGACCGAACGGGATCCAGGTCTCACGGATGCGCATACCCCTCGGAGTGATAGGAATTATTTACGAATCAAGACCGAATGTAACGGTGGATGCCGCCGCGCTTTGCCTTAAAGCCGGAAACGCCGTCATATTGCGCGGCGGTTCAGAAGCCTATCACTCGAACATGGCATTGTCCGGCATAATTAAAAAGGCTCTTTCTGAATCCGGCCTCCCGGAAAAGGCTGTCCAGATTGTGCCCGTTAGAGAGAGAAGCGCAGTCAACGCCCTTTTGAGCCAGGAGGAATATATCGATCTTATTATTCCTCGGGGAGGAGAGAGTCTTATACGGTTTGTTGTCGAGAATTCAAGAATACCTGTTTTAAAGCATTACAAGGGCGTATGCCATGTCTATGTGGATGAAGGCGCGGATCTTGAAATGGCCCGCAGAATATGTTTAAATGCAAAAGTCCAGCGCCCCGGAGTCTGCAACGCGATGGAGACCATGCTTGTCCACAGGGCGGCTGCAGAGGAGTTTCTGCCTGAAATGGCAAAGGAGTTTGCCGTTGCGGGAGTTGAGATCAGGGGTTGTCCTGAAACCTGCGATATTCTTCCGTCGGCCAAAAGAGCGACCGAAGAGGACTGGCCGGCCGAATTCCTGGATCTTATTCTTGCCGTGAAGGTAGTTTCAGACATGGATCAGGCGATAAGCCACATCGCAAAATACGGGTCTAACCATACCGAGGCGATAGTCACCAGTGATTACAACAGGTCAAGACGATTCCTGAACGAAGTTGATTCTTCGGTAGTGCTTGTAAATGCATCAACCCGGTTTAATGACGGCGGGCAGCTTGGACTGGGCGCTGAAATAGGCATCAGTACGTCAAAACTTCATGCATTCGGGCCTATGGGACTGGAGGAGCTCACCACAACAAAATTCATAGTTTTAGGAAATGGTCAGATCAGGGAATGATGTAACTTGATATTAATCCCAGGGAGAGACCTTTGAAGAACATTCACTTTTGACCAAGTACAAGAAAGGCGATAAATTCAAACACAGGAATACATTTTAGTATTTCGAGTATTGAAATTTGAGCCTGACGAAGACACGATAGTGAAGCTTTAGCGCTATCGGACAAAAGGGGGTGTTATGCGAAGGTCTCTATGAGGCTTTATTTGAAACGCACAGGACTGTTCGGGGGAACATTCAATCCGGTTCATTTCGGGCATCTTCGTTCTGCATATGAAGTGCAGGCGCGGTTTTCCTTAGACAGCGTCTGTTTTATTCCGGCCGCTGTTCCACCGCACAAAGAACCGTCATCCGTCGCCGATGCAAAAGACCGCCTTGAAATGATCAGGATGGCTGTATCAGATTATCCTCAATTTTGTGTTTCCGATGTCGAACTCAGGAGATCCGGCCCTTCATATACGATAGATACGGTTAAGCATTTTACAGCAACCCGGACCGAACCGACCATCTTTTATCTCATAGTCGGG
>JAUYEO010000027.1 GCA_030689795.1 Desulfobacterales bacterium
GCTCACTTAATGAGCTTTTTGGGGATTTTTAAGTCACTTCGCTAAATCACAAGAACTCGGGCTAACGCCCTCAAACAGCTTGTGATTTTTAACGCTCAGTTCCTTAAAAATCTATTCCCCAAAAATCTCAAATCCGTTCGCATATGACTTTTTACGGGACCATCAGCGTTGATAAACTCGTAAAAAGTCAAAGGTCCCGGTTTTTGCCGGGCGGCTTGCCCATATTATTTATTTGTGTTAGAACCCGGATAATTGAGAAAAACTAGTTTCCGGATGGACACAAACTATAATTGACGATCGGAAACGGATATAAAATGGAGGAAGATGGGTTCAGGAATAAATGAGATAGCTCTTATCGCATTGATAGCTTTCGCAATATTTTTTATACCAAGGATGAGAGCCGGTAAAAGGCAGGAGGTAACATTTGTCAAACCGGCAAAGAAAACACTTGCAGTTCACGGACGCGTGCGCCTTGCAATATTTCTTTCCATTTTGTGGATTATCGCTGCGGCATTCTTTTTCGAGCCGTGGAATAAAAATCTGATTACTTTCTGTTATATAGGCGCAGGGCCGGTATTTCTGGGGTGGGGGTTAAGCTGGGTTGTCGCGGGCTACAAAAAATATCGAAGGTAAAAACTCCCTTGTTTGTTTTCTGAAGTTTTGAAAGGCTTTCCTAATTTTTGATGGCCCGGATCCCCGATAATGAAAGTTACGTCTATAATTGAAGCTACGGGCTGCTTGCAGCGGGGACCTCAACCCTTGAACCCTTGAATCCTGAGATCATCAACTAATTTGGAGATGATCCATGTTTCATGATTTGAGTATTGCATCAATTCGCATGTCTTTTTCTTCCCAGACCGAGTTGATCCATTTCTGGAAATTCTCCCTGAATTCCGCATTGTTGACATAGTCCCCGATTATTTCTCTATTAACCGGCAAAGTTTCGACCATTACTTTTATTTCCCCGATTTTTCCGCACAGGAAATCCCAGAAGCTCTTTGCCCCATCGGGATATACGATCGTCACATTCACTATTTTATCCAAGTGCTCGCCCATTGCAGAAAGAACAAAGGCTACTCCTCCGGCCTTGGGATTAAGCAGGTTGGCATACGGGGATTTCTGTCTCCTGTGTTTTTCAGCGGTAAACCGGGTTCCTTCAACAAAATTCATTACCGATACAGGGATTGTCTTGAATTTTTCGCAAGCCTTTTTTGTAATCTCTATGTCTTTTCCTTTCAAGTGCGGATACTTGTCAAGGAATGCCTTGGAATATCTCTTCATGAAAGGAAAGTCTAGAGCCCACCATGCAAGCCCTAAAAACGGCACCCATATCAGTTCTTTCTTTAAAAAAAACTTAAGAAAGGGAATTTTTCTGTGAAAGATTCTCTGCAGAACGAGGATATCGGTCCAGGACTGGTGGTTGGACACGACCAGATACCATCCGTCAGGCCTGAGATTTTCAAGCCCTTTAACCTCCCATCGTACATTGTTCATAAGTTTCTGGTTGACTGTATTGACAAATATCCACTTGTCGGCAATCCAGTTAAGCAGCCTGTTATAATGCTTTTTCCAGAACGGCATGATCAGCTTTAAAAATGCAGCAATAAAAATGAGCGTTGTCCAGAAAACTGTATTGACCGCATAAATCATCACTGATAATGCGCCACGAAGGTATCCCGGTAAAAAGCTGAGCATAATTGTTTTCCTTTCCTCTCCTGCGTCAGGGAAGAGGGTTTTCCCGGACTTTTAATGAAATTGCCGGACATGAGCGTTCAAATTCTTTAAACAGATCTTCCGTCTTTTTTGAAACCTCGTTGAACTTGCTTATTATCTCGTCCCTGAAGTCCGCATCAATTTTGCCTGCTTTTTTCTTCAATTCCTCAAAATTCTGCCTGCTTTGATTTAAAAGCAAAGTCGCTTTAATGATGGTCTCTCTGGAATTCACTTTTACTGTTTCCTGATACTTCTTAATCTGTTCCCGAAAGTTGCAGTAAGATGTTTCCAGAGATGAATATATTCTATCCATTTTGAGCATTTCCCTGGTAATTACATGGAAATGATGACCGACAATTCCGAAGCGGATAGTCTCGGCAAATATATTCCTGTGCTTTATGAAATTTCTTGCAAGAAATTTCATATATTGAAAACCATACCGGGTGAAAATCTGCCGGAATAATGATTCAATAAATATTCTTATTTCCGTGAAACGGACTTTTCTTTGAAAAAAAGCGGTATTCCCCAGATTATCAAGCAGCATGCTGCAGCGGGCAAAGTAATTTTTCAGGTTTGAGTCGTAAATATTATCCAGGACCTTCTTGTAACCTTCTTTTAATTTTATAATATCCATTTTAGTGGTGAAATTGGTGCTCATCCCATGTGTGTTGTTACCGATCGATTCACATATTATTCTGCCTTCCTGTTTTAATCGTGAAAAAAGGGATGTGTTGGGCAGCGCAATAAGGAGACCTACCATAGCCTTGGGAATCCCGGCTTTCTGAACAAAAGAGATCTGACGGTCGAAGATGTCTTCCCTGTCGCTGTCAAATCCGACTATAAAACCTGCCATGACCTCCATTCCGTGCTTCTGGATTGTGAGAACAGCCTTATGCAGGTCGGTTTTAAGATTATGATATTTTCCGGTTTCCTTCAAAGATTCCCGTGAAGGCGTTTCGATTCCGATAAAGACTTCATTAAACCCCGCATTTTTCATTTGCTGCATAAGCTTTGCATCATCTGCCAGGTTTATGCTTGCCTCGGTGAAAAACCTGAAAACATGGCCGTGTTTTTTCTGCCATTCAATAAGGACGGGAAGCAACTCGTTCTTTACCCGTTTTTTATTTCCTATAAAGTTATCATCTACAATAAAAACCGGTCCCTGCCATCCAAGATCATATAGTGAATCGAGTTCAAGAATTATGTTATTTGCCGGTTTTAATCTCGGGGTATTTCCGTATGATTTCCAGATATCGCAGAATTCACACTTGAAAGGGCATCCCCTGGAATATTGTACGGACATCGAAGAGTATGCTTTCATGTCAAGAAGATCAAACCTTGGTGTCGCGGAATTTGACAGGTCAGGCCGTCTCCCGGGGAGATATATTTTTATCGCGCACCCGTTCTCATAATCGTCGAGGAATATTTTCAGGGTATCTTCGACCTCTCCAAGCACAAAGTGATCTACATCTTCTATCTCATTATAACTTGAGGTCGGGTAAGGGCCGCCTGCAACAACCGGAACATTAAGGCGCTTGCAGGCTGAAACGGCTTTAATAAAAGATTCTTTCTGGATGATCATTGCGGATATAAATACGGCATCCGCCCAGAGAATGTCCTTTTCTATAAGAGGTCCGGTATTCATATCGATAAGCCTGAGATTATATTTTTCAGGAATAAGAGCTGCTATGGTAATGAGTCCGAGGGGAGGCATAGAGCTTTTCTTATGCACGAATTTAAGTGCATGCTTGAAGCTCCAGTAAGTGTTGCCCGGTACTTCAGGATAAACAAGTAAAATGTTTTTCATTTTATACCCCACTCACACGGATTTCCCGTAAATCTCAAATCCGTTCGCATATGACTTTTTACGAACTCATTAATTTTATGTTAAGAATAATGAAAACATGCAGGAAATAAAACAGTAATCTGAAATTTTACAAAAGTTTTACAAAGGCAAGGCGGGGTTAAAAAAGCGAAATATTCGGGCGTTGACATAAAATATAAGGTGTTGTAGTAATTTGCTATATTATGGACCAGTCAAAATGGTTTTATCCGATTATTGTTTTTATTTTTTCCGTTCTGGCTCTGGCCGCCTCGCTTTTCCTGTTTATTTACTGGTATATGGAGGTCAGCACAGGTCTTGAGGCCGTTGTTGCCCGGTTTAACCTTGAGCCGTCGGTTGTTCTTGAATCACGCACATGGGTAGTTATTCTGGTTTTATCCCTTCTTGTCGGGATAATACTCCTCGGGATATTTACCATATTCGTGTATAATCTTAAGACTTATCAGTTATACCGGCTTCAGCAGAACTTTATAAATAATTTTACACACGAACTGAAAACTCCTGTAACTTCTTTGAAGCTTTTCCTTGAGACTCTTTCTAAACACGAGCTTTCACGCGCAGAGCAGCTCAAATATATCGGATATATGATACAGGATGTTAACAGACTGTCCGATAATATTGGGCGCATACTCGACCTTGCAAGGATTGAGAGCAAAAGCTACCCGGGCGAGTTCGTTGAGTCCGATCTTGTTGCTGTTGTCGGAACTTTTTGTAAAACAAACGGGCATCTTTTCCAGGGATGTGAAATAAATATTCATAACCCTGCAGAAAAATCATTTAATTATCCGGTTAACGTCTATCTTTTTGAAATGCTTCTCATGAACCTTCTGACGAATGCGGTTAAATATAATAGTTCAGAGTCGCCCAGGATAGACATTACTTTTGACTTGCATAAACAGAGTATGCACTTAAGGTTTGAAGATAACGGGATCGGAATTGAAAAGACCCAGATAAAGAAGATATTCAGAAAATTTTACCAGGTCGGCCAGTATAAGGATATGACTGCCAAGGGAAGCGGTCTCGGTCTTCATCTTGTTCGGAACATAGCGCGTATCCATAAAGGAAGAGTTGTTGCAGAAAGCAAAGGAAACGGTAAAGGGTCGGTTTTTACTCTTATATTGCCATTATAACCAATTGATATTTCTGATATAAAAATATCATTATGAAAAATCCCGGAAAAAAGCGAATCCTTGTCATAGAGGACGACATTCATATAGCTGAAGGGCTTAAACTGAATCTTTCACTTCAGGGATATGATGTCATGACTGCAAAAGACGGGATTTCGGGCCTTAACGGATGGAAAGCATGGCGCCCGCATCTCGTAGTGCTTGATATAATGCTCCCGGGAATTGACGGATTATCAATTCTTCAGAATATCCGCCTTGAGGATGAGCGGCTCCCAGTCCTGATACTATCGGCAAAATCAGAGGCCCATGACAGGATAATGGGCCTTTCCTTCGGTGTTGACGACTATCTTTCGAAGCCCTTCAATCTTGAGGAGTTTCTCTTAAGAGTTGAACGCCTTCTGGTCAGGGCTTCCTGGTCATCAAAAGAAGAAAGAGCGGGAAGCGGCAAAATCTTCTCCGGTGCGTACAGGTTCGGGGATAATATAATCGATTTTGAAAAATCCACGGCAATATGCAGAGTCGGAAAAGTCACCCTCACGGAACAGGAACTGAAGCTGTTGAAACTTTTTATTGCAAACAGGGGGAAACCTCTTTCGCGAAGAAAACTCCTTGAAATAGGATGGGGATATACCGGCGCCGTTACGACAAGAACTGTGGATAATTTCATTGTCCGGTTCAGGAAATATTTCGAGATCGATCCGAAGAAGCCGCGATATTTTAAAAGCATAAGGGTAGTCGGCTATATTTTTGACCATGACTGACGGCTTCTTAAAAAGTCATACTGCTGTGTTGCGCTTCATCTTTAGTCATTGCAGCGTACCAGTAAGTACGCTTCATTCCTCAAGATTCGCGCCCCTTGCATTATGAGCTTTTTACTTTGCCGTCGGAATATCGACTTTTTACAAGACCGTCATGACCGACGGCTTCTTAAAGGGTACGGGAGAAGAACCTGAAATTATTCTTGCATACAATCAGGTTTTTGGCTAATCAAAACCTCTTTAAATAATGCGAGAAGAGGAAAATGGAATACAAGGTTTCAAAATTCAAGCAGGATCTTTCCGTTGATATTTCTGCAATTACAGACCTGATTGTGAAAACACAGAGGCAAAGCGGAGAAATTCCATGGAGTCCCGGCCAGAAAACCGACCCGTGGGATCATGTCGAGTCTGCAATAGGGCTTACTACCGGCGGGTGTCTTAAAGAGGCTCAGCTTGCATTCGAATGGCTTGCAGGCACGCAGCTTCCGGATGGGAGCTGGTATTCGTCATATATGAACGGTATTCCCGAAGATAAAACCCGTGATGCAAATATGTCTTCATATATTGCGGTGGGGGTTTTTCATTACTACCTTGCAACCGGCGATGCCGGTTTTCTGGATAAGATGTGGAAAACCGTGAAACACGCGATCGAATTTGCTGTCGGGCTGCAGGCTCCGGGGGGTGAAATATACTGGGCTATAAGCCCTGACGGCAAAGTTGACCGGATGGCTTTGTTAACCGGCTCAAGCTCGATATATATGAGTTTAAAATGCGCCATAGCCATTTCTCAGATACTTGGCCGCAAAACCACCGGCTGGACCGGTGCGCTTTTAAAGCTTGAAAACGCCATCAGAAATAAGCCCTGGCTTTTTAATATGACAAAATCACGCTTTTCCATGGACTGGTTCTATCCGGTGCTGACCGGCGCAATCACGGGCATTGAAGCGCAGAAGAGAATAAGCAGATTATGGAAAAAATTTATTGTTAAAGGTCAGGGTATAAGATGCGTATCTGACCAGCCCTGGGTGACAATTGCGGAAACCTGCGAACTTTCTCTTGCCCTTTCAGCGATTGGAAATTTCAATCTTTCACAAATTTTATTCGGATGGATTTGCGGCAAAAAATATGAAGACGGGTCATACTGGTGCGGCTTTACTGTGCCAGATATGACCATATGGCCTGTAGAAAAAATCACATGGACAAACGCCGGTGTTCTCATGGCGGCTCATGCCATTTATAATCTTACGCCCGCCGGCAGGCTTTTTTCCCATGACTCGTGGGACCTGACAGGCATTTCTTCTACGGATGCGGAATTTAAAAATAATAT